>DATMZZ010000053.1:0-3136 GCA_035573175.1 Allostellaceae bacterium | reverse complement strand
ATCGGCGCCGGCGCCCGGCGGCGGCTTGGGTTGCGGCGGCAGCGCCGCGGTCGCAGCGCCCGGCGCGCCCGGCGGCGCGAGCGAAGTAGTGCCGCCCCCGCCGCCTTGAAGCTGCTGGAAGCGCAGATCGTTATCGCTTGCCTGTCGCTCGAGCTGCGATTTGAGCTGATTCACTTCGTTGTTGAGCTCTTCGATTCGCCCGGTGAGCTGACGCATCTGATCGGAGAGCGCATCGAGCCGCTGCTCGGTCTGCAATACGCTTTGGGCCGGCGCGGGCACCGGCACCAACACCGCCAGCATGGCGGCCGCGGCCGCCAAGAGGAAAAGAGCTGATCTCACCATCGACTCACCTTTGCGATCACCGCCGGACAGACTCCAAGGCGGCCTTTATCGCACCTTTATCTCGACTTTCACGCCAAAAAACGGCCGGTTGCAAGACCTCATTCCATCCCCCATTCCATCCCCCGCGATAGAGCGCTGAGAGCCTGGCGCGGGCGAAAAAAAACGCCTGCCAGGGGTACGGCAATCGCCGCGACCCCGGACAGGCGCTCTGTCTGACGCGTGTGAACGCGACCGGCCGTCGATCAGTTGATGACGGTCACGCCGCGACGATTCTGCGCCCACGCGGCTTCGTTCGAGCCGAGCACAGCCGGGCGCTCTTTGCCGTAGCTGATCGTGCGGACGCGATTGGCCTGGACGCCGAGAGCGACAAGAGCACGTTGCACGGCGGTCGCGCGGCGCTCGCCGAGCGCGAGGTTATACTCGCGGGTGCCGCGCTCGTCGCAATGACCCTCGATCGTCACGGTGACGTTCGGATAGCGCTTCAGCCACTCGGCCTGGCGCTGCAAGGTCTGCTGGCCTTCCGGCTTGACCACAGATTTGTCGAAGTCGAAGAACACGCGGTCGCCGACATTCTGGATGAAGTCCTCTTTCGAGCCGGGGGCGACTTGCGACTGCGTCGTGGTGTTGCCCGCGCCGGTATTGGCGCCGGCACCAGTATTCGAAGGATTCTGTGAGCAGGCCGCCAGCAGCAGCAAACCCGCGATCAGGCTCAATGGCCGAAGATTCATTTTTGAACTCCCATTGCTAGTGCAACTCGTACATGGCGGGGCTTGATGCGGTTGAGACCCCCGAGGGCTCCACCAGAGAATTTCAAGGCCGAGAACAGAGTCCGCGGCCCGCGGGAATCCGCGCGAATATAACCAAGTGTTGCCTTGAGAAGCAAGATTTTTGCTTAGAAAAGCACGATTTTTGCTTACGGAATCAAAGGTGACCAAGCAGGATCGGACGCGTCTTGCGGCGTCACCATCTCGCGCTCGTTGTAACCCGTCAGATCGATCGAATAGAGCTTCGAGCGCCCGCCGCCGCCGCGCGCATCGCTCGGCTGCTGCCGGAAATAGGCGAGCACACGGCCATTGGGAGCCCAGGTCGGACCCTCCACGAGGAAGCTCTGAGTCAGAAGCCGCTCGCCCGAGCCGTCGGGCCGCGACACGCCGATATAGAACGTACTCGCGTCGAATTTGGTGAAGGCGATGAGATCGCCGCGCGGCGACCAGACCGGCGTGCCATAGCGACCTTTGCCGAAGCTGATGCGATGGATGTTACCGCCATCGGCGTTCATCACATAGAGCTGCTGCGAGCCGCCGCGGTCGGAATTGAAGACAATTTGAGACGAATCCGGCGAATAGCAGGGCGATGTATCGATCGATTCCGTGTTCGTGATCTGCGTCGCGCGGCGTGTGCGCAAATCCATCGAATAGATCTGGCTCGCGCCGTTGAGCGCGATGCTCATGATCACGCGATTGCCGTCGGGCGAGAAGCGCGGCGCGAAGCTCATGCCGGGAAAATCGCCGAGCACTTCCTGCTGGCCGGTATCGATGTTGAAGAGATAAACGCGGGGCGTGCCGCGGGCATAAGAAAGATAAGTGATCTCTTGTGCCGTCGGCGAGAAGCGTGGTGTCAGCACCAGCGCCTTGCCATCGGTCAGGTAGCGATGATTGGCGCCGTCCTGATCCATGATCGCGAGGCGCTTGATGCGCTGGTTGAGCGGGCCGCTCTCCGAGATATAGACGATGCGCGTGTCGAAATAGCCGTCTTCGCCGGTGAGGCGCTTATAGACCGCGTCGGCAATGATGTGCGCGATACGCCGCCAATTGTCAGGCGTCGTCGTGTAGCGCAGCCCGGTCAATTGCTGCTCAGAGAAGATGTCCCAGAGCCGGAACTCGACCGCGAGACGGCCGTCCGGCTGCGCCTGGATATCGCCGGTGACCAGCGCCTGTGCGTTGATCACGCGCCAGTTGTTGTATTGCGGCGGGATATGCGCATTCGCGTTTTGATCGACGAAAGCCTTGGGATCGATCGGCTGGAACAGGCCCGAGTGCTCGAGATCGGCCGAGAGCACGCCCGTGATGTCGGCGCCGATCGTGCCGCTGCCGCCGGCGAAAACCGGAATCGCGATCGGCATCGGCTTGATGTTGCCGCGCGTCAGATCGATGTGGAGCTCGGCATGCGCCAGCCGCGCCGTCGACATGAAAAGCGGAATGGCGGCAATACCAATACCAAGGTCGCGGCGCGTGATCATTCTCATGTGAGATCCTTCGGGTCGAATGTGATGGTGAAAGTCTGCCACTGATCGTATTTCTCCGGCGGCAACTTCAGTGGCTGGCACCGCGGATTGAGCAGCGCGCGATTGGCGCTCTCGGCCGCGGCTTGGAAGAACGGATCGTTCATGCGCTCGCGATTGAGGAGCTGCGTCGAAGCGACCGTGCCGTCGCGCCGCATCTGCACGCGGAATTCCGGTGTTAGATCCTGTGCATCGCGCGCGCCGGCCGGGACGTTCCAGCAGGCTTCGAGCTGCGCTTTCACGACATCGAGCTCGCTCGTCGTAAGCTGCGAGCCGAGCGGCGCGATCGGCTGCGAGCTCTTTTGCTGCGGCCCGGGATTCTGCTGCTGCGGCGTCTGCGCCTGCTGCTTGCTCGCCAGATTCTTCAGCAGCTGATCGAACGATGTATCGTCCGGTTTCTTCTGCTGCTGCTGCTGCGGCGGCTGCGGCTTCTGCTGCGGTGGCGGTGGCGGCGGCGGCGTCGGCGGTTGCGGCTTCGGCGGCTCCGGCTTCGGCTCGGGCGTCGGTGCCGGT
>DATMZZ010000052.1:0-11432 GCA_035573175.1 Allostellaceae bacterium | reverse complement strand
CTTCGGGAAAGCGAAGTTGAGCGAGCCGCCCGACTGCTCGCGCGGCGCGCGGACGCTCCAATCGGCGAGCATGGTCACGCCCCACACATACTCCTTGAGCTGCGACGGCTTCAGATCGACGCCGCGCTTGCCGAGCACGATCGCGATCTCGCCTTCATAATCGAGCCGGTTGCAGCGATCGGGATAGACGAGCTCACCGCCCGGGCCGACGAATTCGCGGTTGAGCTTCCAAAAGCCCCAGAAGCCGCCTTTGCGGATTTCCTGCGTCGGGTCGCCCTCGAAGGGCTTGCCGCGCATCTTCTCGGCCATCGCGGCCGCGTGGTCGCCGAAATTGCCGCCGGCGCAGGCCGTGCGCGCATTGTCGGGCCGCGGGGCGTGCAGCTTCATCATCGGATCGGAGAGCGGACGCACGATGCGCTCGCCATTCGGGCCGAGTTGGTTTTGCGCCTGGCCGAAGAGATGATCGAGCGCCTGTTGTGCCGTGTCGAGCGCGCGTTGCCCGCCTTCGATGAGACGCGCCAGGTTGGACGGCGCGATGCCTTCGGCCATCTCCAGCGCGTTCGCCTCGTTCTGCTTCTCGCGCAGGTATTTTGCGACGGCGTAGGACAGATCGACGACGTTGTTCTGATGCAGCACGCCGGTGCGTTTCGCCGGGCCGAAGACGACGATTTTCATGAAAGACATCCTCCTTGGAGCGCGGCCGGAATGGCCTCGCTTTCGCGTTCTGGTTGCGCGAAGTGTCCCGCCCCTGCCCAACCGAGTCAAGGAAGCGGGCGAGTCAAGGAAGCGGGCGAGTCAAGGAAGGGGACGAGTGAAGGAAGGGCGCCGGAGCGCGATGATTTAGAGGACGAGCCGTCCTCCGACGATGGCGAGAACCGCCGCAAGGGTGAAACGCAGGGCGGCATCGGGCACGCGCACCGCCGCATAGCTGCCAACGACGATGCCTGGGATCGAGCCGACCAGCAGCGAGCTAAGAATATGCGTGTCGATCGAGCCCATGATCCAATGTCCTAAACCCGCCGCCAGGGTCAGCGGCACGGCATGGGCAATATCCGAGCCGACGATGCGCGCGATCGGCAGGCGGGGATAGAGCAGGATCAGCGCGGTGACGCCGAGGGCACCGGCGCCGACCGATGAAATCGACACCAGCACGCCAAGAGTGCCGCCCGTGATAATGGTGAATATGGCAGTTCGGCGCTCGCTGAGCACGCCAATCCGCTTGCTGTAGTAATCGACCAGACGCGTGCGGAAGACGAGCGCGACGGCGGTCGCGAGCAGCGCCACGCTCAGGATGAAGGTGATGAAATGCTCCGCCGGACCGTTCGTGAGATCGATACGCGATAAGATAAACAGCGTGATCACGGTCATCGGCACGCTGCCCGTGGCGAGACGCCCAACCACACGCCAATCGATGCTGCCCGTAAAGCCATGGACGACAGTGCCGCAGGTCTTGGTCGCCGCCGCATAGAGCAGGTCGGTGCCGACCGCAGTCGCCGGATGAATCCCGAAGAGCAGGATGAGCACCGGCGTCATCAACGAGCCGCCGCCGACGCCCGTCATCCCGACGAGCAAGCCGACGCCGAAGCCCGACATCGCATAAAGCCAATCGATCGCGTGCAAGAGGTTCATCGCCAGCTCCCCCATCGCTTTCGCGAACGCCGCGGCGCAATCGTCATTCTGTACCCTCGGTTATTGCTTACAAGCCAGCGTCGAAAACGGCCGCATCGGGTGCGGCGGGTTCATCCTCGGGCCGCGCGATCATGCCTGCGGCAACCGTTGCATTCGTATCCGCATCGATGAGGATGAACGCGCCGGTCGCGCGATTGTCCTCATAGGCGTCGAAGGCAAGCGGTTGCGCCAAGGCGATGCACACTTGGGCGATGTCGTTGCATTTGAGAGTCTCGGGCGCCGGCTCAGTAGCGAGCGTCGTGACGTCGAGGCGATGGACGATCTCGGCAATCCGCGCCGAAACGCTGCGGGTGCCGCATTTGACGAGATAGCGCGCCGCCGGCGTGAAGGTCTCGTCGGCGAACCAGCAGACGGTCGCGGTGAATTTCTTGTCGACGCGCGGCGGCTGCAGCGGCGCCGAAAACATCTCGCCGCGGCCGATATCGATATCGCCTTCGACCTCGATGGCGATCGATCTACCCGCCTCGGCATGCTCGAGCGGCCCTTCGAAATGCGAGACGGCGCGAATGCGCGTGACGCGGCCGCTCGGCAGGATCGCGACCTCATCGCCCGGCCGCACGCGGCCGGATTCCACACGGCCGAGATATTGCCGGAACTGCTCGCCATTCGGCGCCGGCACGCGGCGCACGAGCTGCACCGGAAAGCGGAACGGCGTGTAATGGGTGAGGATCGCCGGCGGCAGCGTCTCGAGCAGCGCGAGAAGCGGCTTGCCGTCGTACCACGGCATGCGCGCGCTGCCATGCACGACATTGTCGCCGAACTTCGCCGAGATCGGCACGAGATAGAAACGCCCGGCGCCGATGGCGCGGGTGAATTCCTCGATCGATTGCGCGATCGCGGCATAGGCTTTCTGGTCGAAGCCGACGAGATCCATCTTGTTCACGGCGATAACGAGATGCGCCACGCCGAGAAGATGGCTGAGATAGAGGTGCCGCCGCGTCTGCGTGGTCATGCCGCGCTGCGCATCGACGAGGATCACCGCGGCATCGGCCGTGCTCGCGCCGGTGACCATATTGCGCGTGTACTGCTCGTGGCCGGGCGTGTCGGCGATGATGAATTTGCGCTGCGGCGTCGCGAAATAGCTGTAGGCGACATCGATGGTGATGCCCTGCTCACGCTCGATGGTGAGCCCGTCCATCAGCAGCGAGAGATCGATATCACTCTCGCCCTTGCGCCGCGCCGCGCGCTCCAGCGCCGCGATGCGGTCGCTGGTGACCGAATTCGAATCATAGAGCATGCGGCCGATGAGCGAGCTCTTGCCGTCATCGACGCTGCCTGCCGTGCTGAAGCGCAGCACCCCAATATCGGCATCGGCCGCCTTCGCTGCGAGCTCGGTCATCAGAAATATCCCACGCGCTTGCGCTCTTCCATCGACGCGTCGGAGGTCTGATCGTCGAGCCGGGTCGCGCCGCGCTCGCTGAGCGAGGCGGTCAATGTCTCGGCGACGATATCCGCGACTGTCGCCGCGCTCGATTCGACCGGCAGCGTGCAGGAGATATCGCCGACGGTGCGGAAGCGCACGACACGCGTCTCGACCGCATCGTCGTCGGTGAGCGGCACGAATTCCGAGACCGGGAGCAGGATGTTGCCGCGGACCGCGACCGGGCGCTCATGCGCGTAATAAAGGCTGGGCAGCGCCAGCTTCTCGCGCTCGATGTAGCGCCAGATGTCGATCTCGGTCCAATTGCTCAAGGGGAAGACACGCATATGCTCGCCCTTGTCGAGCCGGCCGTTATAAAGGCTCCACAGCTCCGGCCGTTGATGGCGCGGATCCCATTCACCGAAGGAATTGCGGAAGGAGAAGATGCGCTCCTTCGCGCGCGCTTTCTCTTCGTCGCGTCGCGCGCCGCCGATGCAGCAATCGAAGCCGAATTCCTTGATCGCATCGAGCAGGGTCACGGTCTGCATCGAATTACGGCTTTGATTGGCGTGTTTCGGGCGCACGCGGCCGCGATCGATCGAATCCTGCACCGTGCGGACGATCAGCCGCTCGCCAAGCTGCTGCGCGATGCGATCGCGGAACTCGATCACCTCGGGGAAATTCTGCCCGGTATCGACATGCATCAGCGGGAACGGGAATTTACCGGGCCGGAACGCCTTCTCAGCGAGCCGCAGCAGCACGGTCGAATCCTTGCCGCCCGAGAACAGCAGCACGGGGTTCGAGAACTCCGCCGCGGCCTCGCGCAGGATGTACATCGCCTCGCTTTCGAGATGGTCGAGCTGACCCGCGGTCGCGGGCGCGGCGGTGCTGTTGGCAGGTATCGGAGCGAGCGACGGAAGGGGCGAACTATCCATGAGCCTAGTCTTTTGCGCGGTGTGGGTGGAGTCCACACTCGTTGAATTCGGGGTTTTCCCACCACCAGCGGCCGGCGCGGACGTCTTCGCCGGGTGCGATGGCGCGGGTGCAGGGTGCGCAGCCGATGCTGGGGTAGCCTTGGGCATGCAGCGCATTCACCGGCACATCATGAGCACGGAGGTAATCCCAGACATCCTGCTCTGACCAATCCGCGAGCGGGTTGAATTTCTCCAGCCGGTGCTCTGCATCCCATTCCTTCGCCGCAATACTGCTCCGCCCCGCCGATTGACTGCGGCGCAAGCCCGTGACCCAGGATTTCTTGCCGGTGAGCGCCCTTTGGAGGGGCTTCACCTTGCGTAGATGGCAGCATTCCTGGCGCAGGGCGACGCTGTCATAGAAGCCGTTCGGGCCGTGCGCTGCAATATAGCCCTCGATATCGCCACTTTCCGGGGCAAAAACGGATATGGGCAATTGATATCGCGCCCGCGCCATCTGGAGCAGATCGTAGGTTTCCTGCGGCAGACGGCCGGTGTCGAGGGTGAAGACCCCGATCGGCAGCTGGAGCTCGGCGATAAGATCGAGCAGCACCATATCCTCGGCGCCGAGGCTCGAGGCCATCACTGATGGCGCGTAAGCCTCCGCCGCTTCGCGTAAGAGCGCCTTGGTTTGATCGATGAACTGGGACACGTTTAATTTAACACTGAAGATTTGTGTATATTATAGTTCTTCGCTCAGTCTCATGTAAATAGTCTAATAAATACATAAATTTAGTGTTCTATAAGTCTGGTATCATTCAGTCCGAGAAGGGAGCGCCAGCATGGCTACTGCCAGACATGTCACCATCGACCGCGTCGACCATATCGGCATCCGGGTACGCGATTTCGACCGCGCCATGGCGTTCTATCAGGTGCTCGGCTTCGAGCTGAAGCATCGGGTCGAATTCGACGCTGTCGCGATCATCCGGAACCGGCAGGGCGTCGAGATCAACCTCATCCTCAATGCCAAGGAAGACGAGCCCAACATCCTCATGGACGTGCCGGTGAAACATGCCGGCTACACCCATGTCGCGCTGCATGTCGCCTCGGTTAAAGACACGATCGATGCGCTAAAAGCGAACGACATCAAGATCACGCAAGGCCCCGTCTCTTTCGGCGAGGATGGCGGCGTTTCGGTCTTCGTGCGCGATCCCGACCGCAACGTGATCGAACTGCGCGGCGCCAAGGAAGAGATCCCCGGCATCACGCAGTACGTGCCTTAGGTTTAGTTCGTCATTGCGAGCCCATAGGGCGAAGCAATCCAGTCGGTGGACACGCCGGATTGCTTCGCTCCTGAGCTTGTCGAAGGGGCTCGCAATGACGGTTAGGGCACTACCCCAACTGTCGTCTAAACATCGCGAAGACGTTTTCCCAATCGGTATAGGCCGCCTGCTTGTTGTAAACGTCGCGATCGGGCAGCGCGTAGCCATGCGGCGTGTTGGAATGGACCGCATGGCGATAGGTGAGACCGGAGGCTTTCGATAGCGTTTCGATCATAGTCGCGATCACGGACGCCGGGCTGAACCAGTCGCGCTCGCCGAAGCCGCTATAGATCTCGCCCTTCGCCTTAGCGGCGACGAGATGCGGCGAATCCGGCTTGTCGTTGACGATGTCGCTGCCATGGAGGCTGGCTGCGGCGCGAATACGCTCGGGAAAGTTGCCGGCGACACGCAGCACCAAACGCCCGCCGAGGCAATAACCGAAGCAGCCCATCGGTCCCGGCTTCGCCGCTTTATCGCCCGAGACGAAATCGATGAGCGAGGCGGTGTCGGCCATCGTCATCGCGTCCGACGTCTTCATCGCCGGCCCTAGCGCGTATTCGCGCAGCTTGTCATCCAGCGCTTCGAACGAGACCGTTCGGCCTTCCGCGTCGAAGAAGTTGCGGTCGCGTATCTTGCCCTGGCGGTAATAGAGGTCAGGCACCAGCGCGTAATAGCCGACCGACGCGACATTGCGCGCGATGTCGTAGAGCTCTTCGCGCATGCCCCAGATATCCATGTAGACGATGACCGCGGGATGCGGGCCGTCGTCGCGCGGATGCGCGATGAACGTCTCCATCTTGCCATCCTTAGTCGGAATCTCGGCCATGCGTTCGATCATGCTGCGCTCCTCACGACATACGAAAGATTTCAGCCGCCATAAGAGGGCGGGATCTGACGGTGGAACATGGCAAAGATGTTCTCCCAATCGCGATTGGTCGAGGCTGTGTCGTAGACGTCGCGGTCCGGAAGGCCATAGCCGTGATGGATGTTCTTGTGCACCGCATAGCGATAGCGGAAGCCGCGATTGCTCAGCGTCTGCCGCATCGTCTCGATCACCGGGGGCGTGCTGAATTTGTCGAGCTCGCCATAGCCCATGTAAATCTCACCCTGCGCGGTGACCGCCGCGAGATGCGCTGAGTCCGGTCCTTCCGTGACGATGTCCGTTCCATGCATCCCGGCCGAAGCTTTGAAGCGATCGGGAAACGCGCCGGCGACGCGAAGAATCAGCCGCCCACCGAGGCAATAGCCATAGCAGCCCATCGGGCCCGCTTTCACCGGCTCGTCCTTGCCGAGAAAATCGATCAATGCCGCCGTATCCTCGAGCACCATCTCGTCCTTGAGCGCAAAGAGCGGCTGTAGCACCTGCTGCTGCTCTTCCGGGCTCAACGCCTGGAACGAGCGTTGCTTGCCTTCGGCATCGTAGAAAGCCTGCCGCACCTTGCCTTGGCGGTAATAGAGATCGGGGAGGATGACGTAATAGCCGACGCTCGCGACGCGACGCGCGACATCGTAGAGCTCCTCGCGCACGCCCCAGATATCCATGTAGAGCACGACGGCGGGGAACGGCGCGTTCTCTTCCGGATGGGACACGAAGCATTCCATCACGCCGGCTTTGGTCGGCACAGTGACGAAGCGGTCGATCATCGCGAATCCCCAGGAAGAGTGGGCGAAGCGTAGGCATTTCATCGTCGCAATTCCATCGGAAACGCGTGACGTCGCGGCGAGCGGCTCATAAGATCGCGAGCAACAACAGCGGAAAACCGGGAGGATCGGTGGCTGCGTTTTCTTTGCTGCGAACATTGGCTGCGTCGTTCATCGCCCTGCCGCTGCTCGGCACCGCCGCCATGGCGCAAAGCACGCAAGACGCCGCGACCGCCGCGCGGTTACGCGACACCGCGCTGAAAGACGATTGGGGCTATCGCTTCCTTGAGAACGAGACGACGCTGATCGGCCAGCGCCTCGCCGCGACCGACGCCGAAGCGCGCGCCGCCGATTGGGCGGAGAAGACGCTCAAGGCGGCCGGCTTCGAGAATGTGCATCGCGAGCCGGTGCCGATGCCGGCTTGGATACGTGGCCGCGAGGAAGCCACCGTGATCTCGCCTGCCCCGCAGCATCTCGTCGTCACCGCGCTCGGCGGCTCGGTCGCGACGCCGGCCGATGGCATCGATGCCGAGATCGTGCTGTTCCGCGAATATTCGCAGCTCATCGCCGCGGCACCCGGCTCGCTCACCGGCAAGATCGCTGTCGTGACCGAGCGCATGCCGCGCGTGATGGACGGCGCGAGCTATGGCGCCGCCAATCCCATTCGCCGCGCCGGGCCTTCGGAAGCGGCCCGGCGCGGCGCGATCGCCTATCTCCATCGCTCGCTCGGCACCGACAATCACCGCATCGCGCATACCGGCGCGACGAACTATCAGCCCGACGTGACGAAGATTCCCGCCGCTGCGCTTTCCAATCCGGATGCCGATCAGCTCGAGCGGCTCGCCGCGCGCGGCAAGACGCGCGTGCATTTGCTGCTGACGCCAACGGTACGCGAGAACGCCCAATCCTGGACCGTGTCGGGCGAGGTGAAAGGCAGCGAGAAGCCGGACGAGATCGTGCTGATCGGCGCGCATCTCGATAGCTGGGATCTCGGTACCGGTGCGATCGATGACGGTGCGGGCGATGCGATCGTCGCCGCCGCCGGCAAGCTGATCGCGGCACTGAAGCCGCATCCCAAGCGCACGCTGCGCGTCGTGCTCTTCGGCGCCGAGGAAATGGATTACAGCGGCCCGGCCTATGCCAAAGCGCATGCCGATGAGGCCGGGCATATCGTGCTCGCCGCCGAAAGTGATTTCGGCGCGCGCAAAATCTACACCTTCCTCGCGCCGCCGGGTGCCGCGCGGACGCCGTTCGTTCGCACCCTCGCCGACACGATCACACCGCTTGGCATTTTCATGAACCCGGCGCCGGCGCAACGCTCGGGCGATGATATCGCGCCGCTGCACAGGCTCGGCGTGCCGGTGATCGCCTTCCGCCAGAACGGTCTCGACTATTTCGACATCCACCACACCGCGGACGACACGCTCGACAAGGTCGATCCGCGAGAGCTCGCGCAGAACATTGCCGCTTGGGCCGCCATGGCCTATCTCGCAACGCAATCCGATCTTGATTTCAGAAAGCTTGCCAATGCCCAGTAAACATCCGCCTTTCCGTGCCGATCATGTCGGCAGCCTTGTTCGTCCTGCTTCCGTTGTCGCCGCGCGCGAAGAGTTCGAAGCCGGCAAGATCGACGCCGCGAAGCTGCGCGCCGCCGAGGATACGGCGATCCGCGCCGTCGTCGCGAAGCAGGAAGAAATCGGCCTGCAAGTCGTGACCGATGGCGAGTTCCGCCGCGGCACCTATTCCGACAGCTTCACCACCGGCGGCATCGACGGTATCCGCGTCGAGCTGACCGAAGAGCAAGGCTGGCGCAAATCGGACACGCATGGCCACCGCACGGCGCGGCGCATTCCGCGCGTCGTCGGCCGCGTCAAATGGCGTGCCAACGACAATGCGCGCGATTTCGCGATGCTGAAATCGGCCGCGCATACGACGCCGAAGATCACCCTGCCCGGCCCCGCCTATATCCACTACCGCGCCGGCCGCGAGAATATCGATCGCAGCGTCTATCCAAGCCTCGATGAATTCTGGGCCGACATGGTCACGGCTTATAACCAGGAGCTGCGCGCACTTTACGATGCCGGCTGCCGCTATGTGCAGATCGACGAGACCTCGCTGGTAAAGCTCGGCGATCCGCGGGCGCGGCAATTGCTCAAGGACCGCGGCGATGATTGGCAGGATTTGCTGCGAGTCTATGTCGACGTCATCAACCGCTCGGTCGCCGGCGCGCCGGCCGATCTTCATATCGCGATCCATGTCTGCCGCAGCCAGGATCCGAGCTGGCAGGCCGATATCGGCTACGACCCGATCGCCGACGCACTGTTCAATCAGCTCACTATCGGCACTTATCTCCTCGAATACGACAATCTGCGCGCCGGCAATTTCGAGCCGCTCAGGTTGCTGCCCAAAGGCAAGGGTGTCGTGCTGGGCCTCGTCGCCTCGCGCAATCCGCGGCTGGAGACGGGCGACGAGCTGAAGCGCCGCATCGAGGAGGCAGGCCGCTTCGCGCCGCTCGACCAGCTTGCTCTTTGCCCGCATTGCGGCTTTGCTACGAGCGTCACGCGCAGCAGTGACGAAGCCGAAGCGCTGCAATGGAAGAAGCTGCAATTGATCGTCGATACCGCACGCGCGGTTTGGGGAGGTAAGTAGATGCGGGTTGGTCGCGCCTTTTGTACAGCGCTGATCGGGGTGCTGTTGTTGTGGTCCGTCGGCGCGCGCGCCGACGCTGTCGAGGATTTCTATAAAGGCCGGACGCTTACGGTCTACATCGCTTCGGGACCGGGCGGCGGTTACGATGCTTATGGCCGGCTGCTGGCGCAATACATCGTCAAGCACCTGCCGGGCCATCCGCAGGAAGTCGCCTCGAACATGCCGGGCGCCGGCGGGCGGACGGTCGCGAATTTCCTCTACAACAAGGCGCCCAAAGACGGCACCGCGATCGGCATCCTGCAGGCGCCGATCATCATGGACCGCCTGCTCTACGGCAAAGACGCGCAGGGCGCGCTGTACGACCCGCAGAAATTCGCTTGGATCGGCAGCCTCGATCAGTTCACGCCGATCGCCGTCGTGATGAATACGCTCGGAGTCAAGACGCTGGATCAGGCGAAGGGCAAGGAGATCAAATTCGGCTCGAGCGGCGGCGATGTGTCGGAGCGGCTCTACGCCAACATCCTCAACACCATGCTCGGCACCGATTTCGTCGCCGTGCCTGGCTATAGCGGCTCGGCCGAGATCGCGCTTGCGATGGATCGTGGCGAGATACCGGCCTTCGTCGGCTGGTATTGGGCCGGGATGAAGCGCACCAAGCCGGAATGGCTCGAGAAGAATCTGATCACCGTGCTGGTGCAATTCGGCATCACGCCCAATCCCGAGATCAAGGCGCCGTTCATCCTCGATCTCCTGAAGAAGCCCGAGGACAAGCAGGTGGTGCACACGGCGCTCTCGCAGCTCGCGATGGCGCGGCCCTTCACCGCGCCGCCGAACACGCCGAAGGAGCGCGTCGCGGCGTTGCGTGCCGCTTTCGATGCGATGGTCAAAGATCCGGCCTTCCTGGCCGACGCCAAGCAGCAGCGGCTCGACATCACGCCGTATAGCGGCGCGCAGATCGATGCGTTGATGAAAGAGATTTACGCCACGCCGCCCGAGTTGGTCGCCAAGGTGCGCGCGGCGATGGAAGCCCATTAACTGGAGGAGAGAGAACATGCCGTTCGCGAAAGTCCGCGGCGTCAACATCAATTACGAGATCGTCGGCAAGTCCGGGCCTTGGGTCGCGCTCGTCCCCGGCGGTCGGCGCGATCTCAGCGGCGTGAAATTGCTGGCGCAAGAGATCGCCGATAAGGGCTATCGCGTCATGCTGCATGATCGCCGCAATTGCGGCCTCTCGGACGTGGTCGTCGACGGCGATGATTCCGAATACGAGATCTGGGCCGACGATCTTTACGAGCTGCTGCGCCAGCACGATGCGTCGCCCGCCTTCATCGGCGGCTCTTCGTCGGGCTGCCGCACCTCGGTGCTGTTCGCGCTGCGCCATCCCGAAGCCTGCCGCGGCTTGCTGCTCTGGCGCATCACGGGTGGGCGCTTCGCCTGCGAGCGGCTGGCGGTCAATTACTACCAGCAATATATCGACGCGGCGCGCCAGGGCGGCATGGCGGCGGTCTGCGCGCTCGAGCATTTCAAGGAGCGCTGCGAGGCCAAGCCTTCGAACCGCGACTACCTGATGAAGCTCGATCCGAAGCGCTTCATCGACATCATGGCGCGCTGGAAGAAATCCTTCGACGAGAGCGTCGATCTGCCGATCATCGGCGCGAGCGAAGCCGATCTGCGCTCGCTCAAGGTGCCGACCGTCGTCATCCCCGGCAACGATCGCACCCATGGCATGGCGACCGGCAAGCTCGCCGCCAGCCTCATTCCGAATGCCGAGCTTCGCCAGATCTGGGAAAAGGACGAAGACAGCGATCTGACGCCGGCGGAGGATTGGGACCCGAAGAACGGCGAAATGGCCGGCTATTT
>DATMZZ010000051.1:0-6229 GCA_035573175.1 Allostellaceae bacterium | reverse complement strand
GCGGCGCTCCGGGCGAAGAAGCCGGTCTGCCTCTGCGGCGAGATGGCGGGCGATCCACGCTACACCGCGCTGCTGCTGGGCTTCGGCATCACCGATCTGTCGATGGCCCCCTCGAACATCCCGCGCGTCAAGCAGCGTATCCGCGGCCTCGACCTTGCCGCCGCCTCGCGCCGCACCCGGGCGATCATGGACCAGCTCGATGACAGCCGGATCGCCAGCCTGCTCGACGACTTCAACGCCCTGGCGTGACGCTGTACGCTTTTTCCTTCGCAAATCCGCCGCTGGCGCGATAATCCAGGGCGATCGGACAACCACTGCAAGGGGCATGGGTGCTCTTATTCCTCGGGCTCGTTCTGGCGATTGCCGCCGTGGCGGGATTCGTCGTCTATCGCCAGGGCCTGCGTGTCGCCGCGCTCACCGCCGAGCGCGCGCGGTTGGCGGCGAGCCTCGATGAGCTCGGCGCGGCGCTCGGCAGCGGCCCCACCGCGCTTTACCTCTTCGGCCCGAGCGGCGAGCGCTTCTTCCCCGGCGCGCTGACCACGCTCGGCGCCACGCTGCACAGCTTCGCCGACCTTCTCGACCGCTTTCAGCCGGAGGACATCACCGCGCTCGATCGCGCCGTGGCGCGGCTCCGCACCGACGGCACCGGCTTCGCGTTGCGGCTGCGCCTTGCTGAAGGGGGCGCTGCCGTCGATATCGGCGGTCAGCGACTCGCGGGCAATCGCGGCGACGCGGTGTGGTTCGCCGATGGGGCGGCGCGCGACTCGGCCGAGCGCGAGCGAGCGCGGCTCCGCTCCGTGCTCGACGCCCTGCCGATGCCGGTCTGGCGGCGCGACCCCGGTCTGCAACTCACCGATGCGAATAGCGCGTTTGCCGCGGCGATCGGCGCCGCGTCCGTTTCGCCGCCGACCGAGCTCCGCGAGCTGGCCGATGCCGAGTCGGGCAAGGCGCTGGCCGAATCGGCGGCGCAATCCGGCGAAGCGAGCGAGCGCCGCCATGTCATCGTCAACGGTTCGCGGCGCTGGGTCGAGCTGCATGAGGTCCGGCTCGGCGAATCGGGTGAGTCGCTTGGCTTCGCACGCGACCTGACCGATCTCGAAGTCGCCGAGGCCGCGCTCCAGCGCCACGAGGCCGGACATGCCGCGGTGCTGAATCGGGTCACGGCGGCGATCGCGATCTACGGCGCCGACCGCCGGCTCAACTTCTTCAACCTCGCCTTCGCCCAGCTCTGGCGGCTGGAAGAGGATTGGCTCTCGAACCATCCGCTGATCGAAGAGGTGATGGACCGGCTGCGCGAACGCCGGCGTCTGCCTGAGGTCGCCGATTTCCGCGCCTTCCGCCGCAACCTCGTGGCGCAATTCACCTCGCTGATCGCGCCGCAGGAAGAGCTGCTGCATCTGCCTGACGACAAGACGCTGCGCCTCGTCGTCAGCCCGCATCCGCAAGGCGGGCTGATCTTCGCCTATGAGGATGTGACCGACCGCTTTGCGCTCGAGCGCAGCTACAACACCGCGATCGAGGTGCAGCGCGAGACGCTCGATCATCTCTATGAAGGCATCGCCGTGTTTGGCAGCGATGGGCGGCTGAAGCTCTCCAACCCCGCCTATGCGACGATGTGGGGGCTGACGCCCGAAGATCTCGCCGGCGAGCCGCATGTCAGCCAGCTCGCCGAGAAGTTTCGCGGCTTTCTCGACGATGGCGGCAATTGGTCCGAGCGCAAGGCGCGGCTGGTCGCGCGGCTCACCGCCGATCGCGCCTCGAGCATGACGCTCAACCGGCCCGACGGCTCGGTGCTGCAAGCCGTGACCTTGCCGCTGCCCGACGGCAATACGCTGCTCTCCTATCTCGATGTCACCGACACGACGCGCGTCGAGAACGCGCTGCGCGAGCGCACCGAAGCGCTCGAAGCGGCCGGCCGCTTGAAGAGCGAATTTCTTGCCAACGTATCCTATGAGCTGCGCACGCCGTTGACCTCGATCACCGGCTATGCCGAGATGCTCACGGGCAATTATGCCGGCGAGCTTGCGCCGCGCCAGCGCGACTACGCCACGAACATCCTCGAAAGCGCGCAAGCCTTCACGCGGCTGGTCGACGACATCCTCGATCTCGCGACGATCGAGGCGGGCTATATGGAGCTCGACACCAGCCCCGTCGACATCCATGCGATGCTACAAAGCGTGCTCAATCTGCAGCAGGCGCAGGCGCGCAATCTCGGTCTCCGCCTCGAATTCGATTGCCCGGCGACGATCGGCACGGTGCCTGGCGACGAGCGGCGCTTGAAGCAGGTGGTGTTCAGCCTCGTCTCCAACGCGCTGAAATTCACGCCGGCGGGCGGCAGCGTCAGGGTCGCGGCGCGGCGCGAGGCGTCGCGTGTCGCGCTGATCGTGTCGGATACCGGTATCGGCGTCGCGGCCGAGGATCAGGCGCGCATCTTCGATAAATTCGAGCGCGGCGCGCGGCAATCGGGCGCCGGGCTGGGCCTTGCCCTCGTCAAAAGCTTCATCGAGCTGCATGGCGGCACGATCGAGCTACGCTCGAGCCCGGGCGAGGGCACGACCGTCACCTGCTGGCTCCATGCCGAGCTGCCGATCCAAAAAGAAGGCGCCCGCGGCCAGCCGCGGCTGCGCGTGGTCGGTTAAGCTCCCCGGCCGTCAGACCTTTCCCGGCACGCCTTTCGTCGTCGAATATTCGAAATGCAGCGCTTCGCCCGGATGCAGCCGCGCGCGAATAGCGTGCGCGGCCAGCGCCGCTTCGGAGAAGCCCGAGAGGATGAGCTTCAGCTTGCCGGGATAAGTAGCGATATCGCCGATGGCGAAAATCCCTTCGGCCGAGCTCATAGAGGTCGCGGGCGCGACGGTGATGTGATGATGATCGAGCGCCAGTCCCCATTCGGCGATCGGCCCGAGATTCATCGACAGGCCGAAGAAGGGCAGCAGGACATCGGCCTCGAGCCGCTTCGTTTTGCCCTCGAGATCGGCGACGATGACCGCCGCGACCTGGCCGTTCGCGCCTTCGAGCCCGGCAAGCTGATAAGGGATCACGAGATCGATCTTGCCCGCCTTGGCGAGGGCGTCGAGCCGCGCCGCCGATTCGGGCACGGCGCGGAATTTGGCGCGGCGATGGATCACCATCACCCGCGCGGCAACCTCGGCGAGGGAGATCGCCCAATCGACCGCCGAATCGCCACCGCCGGCGATGACGATGCGCCGATCGCGGAACGCCTCGCGCTTGGTGACGAGATAGTGGACGCTCTTGCCCTCATAGGCCTCGATACCGTCGAGCGGCGGGCGGTTGGGGCCAAAGGCGCCGACACCAGCGGCGATGATCACGGCTTTGGCGAGGACGGCCGTGCCGCGGCTGGTCTCGAGGCGGAAGCTCCCATCCGGTTGACGGGCGAGGCGCTCGACCTGCTGGCCGAGGTGATAGGCCGGGGCGAAAGGCGCGGCCTGCTCTTCCAACCGTGCGATGAGGGTGGCGGCATCGATCGCGGGATGAGCCGGGATGTCGTAGATCGGCTTTTCCGGATAGAGCGCGCTGCATTGCCCGCCGGGCATGTCGAGCGCGTCGATCACCTGGCATTTGAGTCCGAGCATGCCGCATTCGAATACGGCAAAGAGCCCGACCGGCCCGGCGCCAATGATCGCGACATCCGTCTGCTGCACACTTTCTGCCATTCTCTCCTACCGCGTCGATTCGCCCGTAAAATGGCGGCGTGACGACAACGCTGCAAGGTTGCGGCGCTGCGGCCCGACCCCGTAAAAAGAACGCGTGACCGCCGCAACGGCCCGTGCCATCGATCTGCCCGACGAGACAGCGACCGCCGCTCTGGCGACGGAACTGGCGGCCTGCGCGCGGCAAGGCGATGTGATCGGCCTTTCCGGGCCACTCGGCAGCGGCAAGACCACCTTCGCGCGCTATTTCATCGGCGCGCGGATGGGCGCCAGCCCCCGCGAAAAACAAGAAGTGTCAAGCCCAACCTTCACCTTGGTTGAGACCTATCAGCCCGAAGCCGGCCCGGCGATCTGGCATTTCGATCTCTATCGCATCGAGACGCCCGAGGACGCGTACGAGCTCGGCATCGAGGACGCTTTCGCCGACGGCATCGCGCTGATCGAATGGCCGGAGCGTTTGGGCGGGCTGATGCCGTGCGAGCATCTGCAGGTCGCCCTCGGCGCCGGCAAAGACGACAAGGCGCGCGTCGCAACGCTGTCGCCTTCGCCAAGCTGGGCCGATCGTGTCGCCGGGCTGAAACATGGCTGAGCGCGATGCGCAGATATCGGCGTTCCTCTCGGCATGCGGCTGGGCCGATGCCGAGCGCGCGCCGCTCGCCGGCGATGCTTCTTTCCGCCGCTATTGTCGCCTCGCGCGCAACGGCACGACAACGATGCTGATGGATGCGCCGCCGCCGCAGGAGGATGTGCGGCCCTATCTCGCCGTCGCGCGCCATCTCTGCGCGCTCGATTTCAGCGCGCCGAAGATCCTCGCTGCCGAAGAGGCGACCGGGCTGCTGCTGATCGAGGATTTCGGCGACGGCACTTTCACGCGGCTCCTAGCGAAAGGCGCGGACGAGCGCGCGCTTTATGAGATGGCGGTCGATGTGCTGATCGCGCTGCATCGCCGCTTCGATGCGGCGCATGCGCCTTGGCTGCCGCCTTATGACGACACGCGCCTCCTCAACGAAGCGGCGCTGCTCGTGGATTGGTATTTGCCGGCGATCACCGGCCAGCCCACGCCGCCCGCGCTGCGCGAGGAATATCTCGATCTCTGGCGCGCGCTCTTCCCGGTGGCGCGTGCGGTGCCGGATTCGCTGGTGATGCGCGACTATCATGTCGACAATCTCATGCGTATCGAGGGGCGCAACGGCCTCGCGGCCTGCGGCTTGCTCGATTTCCAGGACGCGGTGCTCGGCCCCATCACCTACGATCTCGTTTCGCTGCTCGAAGATTCGCGGCGCAAGATCGCACCCGATCTCGTCAACGCGATGTATGGGCGCTATTGCGCGGCGGTTCCGTTACTCGACCGCGCCGCGCTCGATGCGTCTTTCGTCGTGCTCGGCGCGCAGCGTCATTGCAAGGTGATCGGCATCTTCACCCGGCTTTGCCGGCGCGATGGCAAGCCGCGCTACCTCGCGCATATCCCGCGGCTATGGCGGCTGCTCGATGGCAATTTCCGCCATCCCGTGCTGGCGCCGGTCAAGGCCTGGCTCGATCGCAATATCCCGCTGGAGCTGCGGCGTATCCCGGCGGAGGAACCATGATCGACACGGCGATGATCCTCGCCGCCGGCTTCGGCACGCGCATGCGGCCGATCACCGAGCACACGCCGAAGCCGCTGATTCCGCTGTGCGGGCGTTCGTTGATCGATCACGGGATCGATCGTCTCGTTGCGGCTGGCGTGAAGCGCGTTGTCGTCAACACGCATTACAAAGCGCCGATGATGGCCGAGCATCTGAAGCAGCGGCAGGATGTCGAGATCGTGCTCTCGCATGAGGAAACGCTGCTCGATACCGGCGGCGGCGTAAAGAATGCGCTGAAGCATCTCGGCGAGGCTTTCTTCGTCATCAATGCCGATGTGGTTTGGCTCAACGGGCGCACGGCGGCGCTGCTGCGCCTCGCCAATGCCTGGGATCCGGCGCGGCTCGATGCGCTGCTGCTGGTGCAGCGCACGACCAGCGCCATCGGCTATGACGGGATCGGCGATTTCGCGGTCGATCCGCTCGGCCATGTGCGCCGACGTACCGAGCGCGAGGTCGTGCCCTATCTCTTCGCTGGTATCGAGGTTTTGAGCCGGCGCTTCTTCGAGGGCTCGCCCGATGGCGGGTTCTCGCTCAACCCGCTTTGGAACAAGGCCATCGCCGCCGGCCGGCTCGCCGCCATTATCCATGATGGCGAATGGTTCCATGTCGGCACGCCGCAAGGCCTCGCCGCCAGCGAAGACCGGTTGACCGAGCGCAATCTGTGGCCGGGTAGCATCTAAGCCGGGGGAGCATTCATGCCGCCGGCGATCTATTCGATTCCTGCCGAACAGCCGTTTCTCGAGACGCTCGTCACCGGGCTGATGCGCCGCGCCGGCAAGGCGCCGTTGGCGCTCGCCGGCATGACCGTGCTGCTGCCGACCCGCCGCGCCGCGCGCAGCCTGCGCGAGGCGTTTCTGCGCGCGGGCAACGGTGCGGCGATGCTGCTGCCGCGCATGTTGCCGGTCGGCGATCTCGATCCTGAAGAATTGGCGT
>DATMZZ010000050.1:0-4739 GCA_035573175.1 Allostellaceae bacterium | reverse complement strand
AGCGATTCGAAAACCGTATCGTCGCCGTCGAGCAGGTCCATCGAGTGCTGGGCGAAGTAGCCCATCTTGACGCTGCTGCCGATCGTCACCGCGCCCTGGTCCGGCTCGATCTCGTTCGCCACCAGCTTCAGCAGCGTGGATTTCCCCGCGCCGTTGGCGCCGAGGACGCACCAGCGTTCCTTGCGACGCACCCGAAAATCGAGCCCCGTATAGATCGGCTGGCTGCCATAGCCTTTGTGAACGTTCTTGAAGCTCGCCACGTCATCGCCCGAGCGTGGCGGGGTGCGGAATTCAAACTGGATCGACTGGCGGCGGCGCGGCGGTTCCACCCGTTCGATCTTGTCGAGCTTCTTCACGCGGCTCTGGACCTGCGCGGCGTGCGAGGCCCGCGCCTTGAAGCGCTCGATGAACTTGATCTCCTTGGCGAGCATCGCCTGCTGGCGCTCGAATTGCGCCTGGCGCTGTTTTTCGTTTAGCTCACGCTGTTGTTCGTAGAACTCGTAATTGCCCGAATAGGTCGTGAGCGAACCGCCGTCGATCTCGACGATCTTGCCGACGATGCGGTTCATGAACTCGCGGTCGTGCGACGTCATCAGCAACGCGCCGTCGTAATTCTTGAGGAATTCCTCCAGCCAGATCAGGCTTTCGAGATCGAGATGGTTGCTCGGCTCGTCGAGCAACATGCCGTCGGGCCGCATCAGCAGGATGCGGGCGAGCGCCACGCGCATCTTCCAGCCGCCGGAAAGCAGGCCGACATCGCCGTCCATGCGTTCCTGGCTGAAGCTCAATCCCGCGAGCACTTCGCGTGCCCGCGCCTCCAGCGCATAGCCATCCAGTTCCTGGAATCGCCCCTGCACCTCGCCATAGCGCTCGACGATCGCCTCCATGTCGTCGGCCTGGTCCGGATCGACCATCGCCGCTTCGAGCTCGGCCATCTCGGTGGCCAGCGCGCTCACCGGCCCGACGCCATCCATCACCGCCGCGACCGCGCTCTGGCCCGACATTTCGCCGACATCCTGGCTGAAATAGCCGATGGTCATGCCGGTATCGATCGCCACCTGGCCGTCGTCAGGCGCCTCCTCGCCCGCGATCATGCGGAAAAGCGTCGACTTGCCGGCGCCATTCGGCCCGACAAGCCCCGCCTTCTCGCCCTTCTGGATGCCCATCGACGCGTCGATGAACAGGATCTGATGGCCGTGCTGCTTGCTGATGTTATCGAGACGAATCATGACTCATGGTCGAAATCGGTTGCGTACTAACCTGCAATCGCGGTGAGGCACAGCCCCCTCACCCCCACCCTCACCCTCACCCTCACCCCGCTGGGGAGAGGGAGCTTTCGCTCTCGCGATCGAGAAAACCCTCTCCCCAGCGGGGAAAGGGAGGGGCCCATCGCGTTAGCGATGGGAGGGTGAGGGGGCGGATATTACGGCAGACGCCTTGCCCGTGGGGGACCGCATTTCGTCGCGGGGCGATCACCGCGCCAGAACGATATGTGTGGCGTATTCGGTCGCTTGATGTTCGGTGACGCGGTAGCCGAGCGACGGTAGATCGATGCCGGCGAACATCGCTTCGCCCTGCCCCAGCACGACCGGCGACAAGGCGAAATGCAGGTCGTCGATCAGCCCGGCGCGAAGATATTGGCGCACCGTCGACACGCCGCCGCCGATCTTCACGTCGCGGCCGTTGGCGGCACGTTTCGCCTGATCCAGCGCCGCCTCGATCCCTTCGGTCACGAAGATGAAGGTGGTGCCGCCTTCCATCTCGATCGGATCGCGCCGGTGATGCGTCAGCACGAAGGTCGGTGCGTGATAGGGCGGGTTATCGCCCCACCAGCCTTTCCAGCTTTCATCCGGCCATGGCCCGCGGATCGGACCGAACATGTTGCGGCCGAGGATGAAGGCGCCGAACCCATCCATCGCGCGGTGCGCGTAGCGCTCGTCGATACCGTCCGAGCCGCCATCCTGACCGATCATCGCCCGGAAGCTGCGCGTGCCGAAGAACCACTGATGCAGCTCCTTCCCGCGCTTGCCCAGCGGGTTCTCGAGGCTTTGCTCTGGCCCCGCACCGAACCCGTCAAGCGAGACTGCAAACCCCGCCACGCGTACCTTGGTCATGAGCGATCTCCACTATCGAGAAAACAAAGGGTGGTTTCGGCCGGCGCGGCGCGTCCGTCGCCCTCGAAACGCATGCCAATCTCCATCGGGCTTATCCGCGTTTACCCCTCTTGGCTGTCACCGCCGACGCGCCGGCTTTGCGGGGGTGAAGTGTTTCGCCACGGGCCAGCATGGCGACGAATTTCGTGATCCGTTCCGCTCGTGTTTCCGGACGCTTTGCGTCATTCACCCGGTAGATGATGGCATAACGGTTGGCACGATCTAATTCTTCAAAGAATGCCGCAGCCGACTTTTTGCGCGTGAGCGCCGCGACCAAATCTGCCGGTACTTCGGCCTTTCCCTGAGAGGCGTAGGCGCGGGCCCACCGCCCATCACCTTTTGCGGCCTCGATCTCCGCAATCCCGGCCGGCCGGATCCGACCTTGTGTCAGCAACTGATCAGCCGCATCGCGATTTTTTTGGGACCAACGACTGCCCCGCCGACGAGGTGTCATTCGGACGAGGAAATACTCGGTATCAAGCGGTGACAGTTGACCGTCGATCCAGCCGCAGCAGAGCGCGGCCTCTATCGCTTCCTGTTTGGTAATGGTCGGCCTGGCAGCCCCAGCCTTGGATAATTTGAGCCAGCATCCGTCGGACGTTCGAGGCTCGGCGGACATATATGCCTCAAATTTCGCCGAACTTCGAAAAGTCAGGATCGGTTCCGATTTTTCGGTGGCGCGTACCATCGTTCATGCCTGCTGGAAGTCGAGCCACTCGCCGCTTTTCGTGGACGGTCTTTGGTCGGCGAAAGCCCTTTGCCGCCCATGACGCCAGGGTGTCCCGCACCCCTCACTCCCATTCGATCGTGCCGGGTGGCTTGCTGGTCACGTCGTAGACGACGCGGTTGATGCCGCGGACTTCGTTGATGATGCGGGTGGCGACGCGGGAGAGGAATTCGTGCGGGAACGGGTATGAGTCGGCGGTCATGCCGTCGGTCGAGGTGACGGCGCGCAGCGCGCAGACGTGATCGTAGGTGCGGCTGTCGCCCATCACGCCGACGGTGCGCACGGGGAGCAGCACGGCGAAGGCTTGCCAGATCGCGTCGTAGAGGCCGGCGTTGCGGATCTCTTCGAGGTAGATCACGTCGGCCTTGCGCAAAATCTCGAGCTTTTCTTCCGTGATCTCACCGGGGATCCGGATCGCGAGACCAGGGCCCGGGAAAGGATGGCGCTTCACCAGGCTGTCGGGCAGGCCGAGCTCGCGGCCCAGATCGCGTACCTCGTCCTTGAAGAGCTCGCGCAGCGGCTCGACCAGCTTCAGCTTCATCCGCGCCGGCAGGCCGCCGACGTTGTGATGCGATTTGATCGTCGCGCTGGGACCGCCGGTGAAGCTCACCGATTCGATCACATCGGGATAGAGCGTGCCCTGCGCGAGGAAATCGGCGCCGCCGATCTTATGCGCCTCTTCGTCGAACACATCGATGAAGGTGCCGCCGATGATCTTGCGCTTCTGCTCGGGATCGGTGATTCCGGCGAGATTGCCAAGAAAGAGACCGCTCGCGTTACGATGGACGAGCGGGATGTTGTAGTGGCCGCGGAAGAGCGTCACGACCTCTTCCGCCTCGCCGGCGCGCATGAGGCCGGTGTCGACGAAGATGCAAGTGAGCTGATCGCCCAGCGCCTCATGCAGCAGCACCGCCGCGACCGAGCTGTCGACGCCGCCCGAGAGGCCGCAGATCACGCGGCCCTTGCCGACCTGCGCGCGGATGCGGGCGATCGCCTCGCCGCGGAACGCCGCCATCGACCAATCGCCGCCGCAGAGCGCGACGCGATGCGTGAAGTTGCGCAAGAGCGCCGCGCCTTGCGGCGTGTGCACGACCTCGGGATGGAATTGCACGCCGTAGAAGCGGCGCTTGTCGTCGGCGATGGCGGCGAAAGGCGCGCCTTCGGAGGTGCCGACGACGCGGAAGCCGTCGGGCAGCGCCTCGACGCGATCGCCGTGGCTCATCCACACCTGCTCACGCGCGCCCTTTTCCCAAAGCCCGGCGAAGAGCGCGCACTCCTCGGCGATGTCGAGGAAGGCGCGGCCGAATTCGCGATGATCCGACGGCGCGACCTTGCCGCCGAGCTGCGCGCACATCGTTTGCTCGCCATAGCAGATGCCGAGCACCGGCACGCCGAGCTGGAACACGGCATCGGGCGCGCGCGGGCTGGCGCTCTCATGCACCGAGGCCGGGCCGCCCGAGAGGATGATCGCTTTCGGCGCGTAAGCGGCGATCTTCTCATCCGTCATCAGGTTGAAGGGATGAATCTCGCAATAGACGCCGCTTTCGCGCACGCGGCGCGCGATGAGCTGCGTCACCTGGCTGCCGAAATCGAGGATGAGAACGCGGTCAGAGGCGGGGGTGGTCATTTGAGGCTCATAGTCGATATCGAATCGGTGGCGTGCAAGGTCTCTTCACTTTCTCGAGCCCCCTCACCCCCTACCCTCTACCCTTTGGGGAGAGGGTGGGACCCGCGCGAAGCGTGGGAGGGTGAGGGGGTGGCGATCGCATTACTCACGCCGACGTACCCGCCAGAGCGGCAAGGTCGTTCCAGCCATAGGCCAGATCGGCGACGATCTCGCCCTCGTCCTCGGCGACTCG
>DATMZZ010000049.1:0-18134 GCA_035573175.1 Allostellaceae bacterium | reverse complement strand
ATCGAGCTGCCGGTGGTGAAAGCATCCGACAGCTTGATGAAGCGGAACGGCTCGGTCAGCCAGATGATGATCTCTTCGGCGAGGCGCGAGAGATGCGTCGAGGCGATCGCGACCGCGGCGAGGAATTCGAGCGCGAAATCGCGATCCGACACGGCGTCGAGCGAATTTGCCGCCGGGCGGTCGAAGCCCAGCGCCTTCGCCGTCATCGTGCGATCGATCGGGAACGACGTGCCGGCGAGCGCACCCGAGCCCAGAGGGGATTCGTTTAGCCGCTTACGGCAATCGGAAAACCTTCCGCGGTCGCGCCCCAGCATCTCGACATAGGCTAGGAGATGGTGGCCGAAAGTCACCGGCTGCCCGACCTGAAGATGGGTGAAGCCGGGCATGATCGTCTCGGCGTGCTTTTCCGCCTGTGCGATTAGCGCCGCTTGGAGCGCCATGATCTGGCGGTCGAGCCGGTCGATCGCGTCGCGTACCCACAGCCGGAAGTCGGTCGCGACCTGGTCGTTGCGCGAGCGCGCGGTGTGCAGCCGGCCCGCCGGCGGGCCGATCATCTCGGCGAGTCGCGCCTCGATATTGAGATGGATATCCTCATGCTCGATGCGGAAGGGAAATTTCCCGCGCTCGATCTCGCGCTGGATGCGCTGTAGGCCCTGGGCGATCGCCGCGCCATCGGCGCGCGAGATGATGCGGCGCTTGGCCAGCATGGCGGCATGCGCGAGCGAGCCGGCGATGTCCTGGGCGTAAAGCCGCTTGTCGATATCGAGCGAGGCGTTGATCGCCTGCATGATCTCGCTCGGCCCTGCGGCGAAACGTCCGCCCCATGCTAAATTGGAGCGCGCCGAATTGGTCGCACCCAAGTTCGTCCGCGCCGCATTGACGGGCGCTTTGGTCCGTGCTGCGCTCATGGCGCGATGCCATTTAAGATGAAACTTGCGATACGCGCGCTCACGGTGCTGCTTATCCTATGCGGTGCGGCGCTGCTGGTGCTGTCCTTGCGTCCCGCCCGCATCGAGAAAATTCCGCAAGCGCCCGCCGCTTCCGGCGCGGGCCAAAACCTCGGCCAGTTTACCGCGCTGACCGCGTCGCTGCCAGCGCCCGCGCTCGTTTTCACGACGCGCGACGGTGTGCAAAAGCATCTCGCCGATTTCAAGGGCAAGCTCGTGCTGGTCAATCTCTGGGCGACCTGGTGCGCTCCCTGCGTCGAGGAGATGCCGTCGCTCGATCGGCTGCAGGCAAAGCTCGGCGACAAGCTGACGATCCTCGCGATCTCCGAGGATCGCCAGGGTGAGAAAGTCGTCTCGCCGTTCCTTGCGAAGATCGGCATCCAGCATCTCGCGATCTTCCTCGATCCCAAATCCGCTGCGACCAATGAATTCGGCGCGCAGGGCCTGCCGACCAGCTATCTCATCGCGCGCGACGGCACGATCGTCGGCAAGGAAGAAGGCGGCGCGACTTGGGACAGCGGTGAGATGATCGCGAAGTTGACGCCCTATCTGGACGCGAAATAAGCGTTTCCGTCAGGCCTGGTTCTTCCATCGGAAGAGGCAACGCACCCCTTTTTCCTCATCCTGAGCGTAGTCGAAGGACTCGTGGCGGTTTTGCAACGTTGCGCAAGCAACGTGCGCCCTTCGACTGCGCGCTTCGCGCTCCGCTCAGGGTGAGGAGAAAGGGCTTTGTATCGGGGCGTCAGGCCCCGAACGCGGCTTTGAGGAACTCGCCGCCGCGGTTGAGGCCTTCGGCATCGATGCCATGGCCAAGGCCGGGGCGCAGCATGCCTTCGACAGCGACGCCGGCGGCTTGCAACGCGCTCAGGGCATGCGGATGCGATTCCGGCTCGACGACCTGATCCGCGTCGCCATGGACAAGCAGCATCTTCGGCTTCGATTTCATCTCGACCGCAAGCGCTTCGGCGGCAAAGAGCCGGCCCGAATAGGCGACGACACCGGCGACCGGCTTGGCGCGGCGCAGGCTCACATACATCGACATCATCGCGCCTTGCGAGAAGCCGACCGGCGCCAGCTTGCTTTCATCGAAGCCGCGCTCGGCGAGCACTTCGGTGATGAATTGATCAAGAATCTTCGCGGCGGCTTTTACGCCGTCCAGCACCTGCTCGCGCGTACGGCCCTGGAAGCCGAACCATTGCCGGCCGAACGGCGCGGCCTCGCAAGGGAAGGGCGCGTGCGGCGAGAGGAATTCGGCCTGCGGCAGCAGCGGCTGCCATTCCGGCGCGAGGCCGATGAGATCATTACCGTCGGCGCCGAAGCCATGGAGCAACAACACGAGCTGCTGCGGCTTACCGTGTTGCGGGAGAAGTCGCGGTCCGTCGAGGATAGGCATGGGCGAAGGCATAGTGGATGGTGCCGGCTTTGTTAAGGCCCGGTTTGGCCGCTTCGCGGTCGGGCATTTTTCACTCGCCATCGCCCATGCCGCCGGTCATGTTGCGCTTCGCTTCTATTGCCGCGGGGGGAAATCGATGCGTGTTTGGCTGGGTTATGCGCTCGCCCTGTTGCTGCTGCCATCCATGTTATTGCCAGGGGCGGCACAGGCAGACGAAATGAATATGACCTTCGTGACGGCCGAGCCTTCGAGCAGCCCGGATGCGGCGACGATCTTCATGCCTTGGGCGCAACGCGTGATGGCGAGCGCGCCCGGCGCGGTGAAGATCGAGGTCCGCGACGGCACCGCGATCGTCAATCCGGTCAATATGTACGATCGCATTCAGAACGATGTGTTCCAGATCGGCTTGCTACTTCCCGGTCTGGTCGGCGGCAAATTCCCGCTTACCGAAGTCGTTAGCCTGCCTTTTATGACCGATGATTCGGTGAACGCCTCGATCGCGTTCTGGCGGCTCTATAAGACCGGCGCTTTCGATGCCGAATACAAGGACATCATGCCGCTTGGTGTCGGCCTCTTTCCGCCGCAAGGCGTGCATCTCGCGAAAGAGCCGGTCGAGCTCGACGATCTCAAAGGCCAACGGCTGCGCGTTGTCAGCAAAACCGCCAGCGAGACGGTCACGCGGCTCGGCGGCACGCCGCTGGTGATGGACCCGGGCGATCAATATCCTTCGATCCAGCGCGGCTTTCTCGATGGTCTCATCAGCTCATGGATGCAGATCGGGCCGCTGCATCTCGCCGAGGTGACGCATTTCCACGTCGAGACCTCGGTCGGCACCAGCCTCTTCATGGCGTTCATGGCGAAGCACAAATACGATGCGCTGCCACCGGCGATCCGCAAAGCGATCGATGATAATGCCGGCGAATCGCTGACCCGCGCGATGGCGAGCGCTTACGAGCAGCGCGCTGCCGCGACGCGCGGCCCGGTTGCCGATGCGCCGCAGCAGAAAGTCGTCGCGCTGTCGCCGGCGCAGACCGCGAAGTGGAGCGCTGCGATCACGCCAGTAGTCACCGCCTGGACTGATGCGCATCCCGGCGGCGCGGCGTTGATCGAGCGTTATCGCGCGCTGCTCGCCGAAGTGAAGGCCGGCAAGTAAGCCATAAGACACTGGCGCTTGGCGGGCTTCGTCGCGGCGAGGCCGCGCTCACGCGCGTCAAAAACGCCAGAGTTGGCTTTCTGTTGCGCACTACAACTGTTGCGCGAGAGCAACAGCATCTATATGCTTGAGAGCATAACAATCGTCAGCAGGGAGGAAGTTATGTCCGCGGGGGGTATCGTTCGCGTATTGACTAGGTGCGCCATTACAGGAGCGGCGGTTATCGGTATCGCTGTCGCTATGTCGGGAACCGTGCAAGCCCAGCAATACGACAAGAAGAATTTCAATTTCAACGTGGCGTCTTGCCCGCAGGCTGCGCAGTACGCCAGGCTTCCGACCGTCAATGTCGACAAGTTCAGAGACGGCTCGCCGCTACCTTCCTGCGGCGGGCTGCAGGGCAACACCCGCTTCAAGATGGTTTGGATCGGGTCGGGCTGGGCCAAATACGGTCCTTCCGTCGTCAGCACTGCGCCGGCACGGCCGCAACCCGCGCCGTCTCTTCCGCATCTCGGCGTCAGCCGCAGCGATTTCGTCAACGTCGATTCGACGCAGCTCGGTTTCAGGCGCGGCACGGCGCCCGCGGTGGGGCGCGTGATCAACTACCAGGGCCGCCAGTACAAGGTCACGCAAGTGATCGCGGCCGGCGGCGGCAACGTCATTTCGCACGACGGCGGAACGCTCGTTTCGACGAATGGCGGCAATCTGAAAGTCGTGCTGCAGACGATCGCGCAGGGCGGCGGAAATGTCGTCGGCCCGGGCGGCGCTTCGCGCCACTACTAATCGACTAATCGGACCAGATGCGAGCCTCGCTGTGACACGGCAGCGAGGCCTCTGCCACAGGGAACTCACATGAGCAAAATGATCAGATACGTCCTCGCGGCGGCGGCGCTGTGCGTCGTCGCGGCCTCAGCGCAAGCCGCGGAATTCAAATCGCCGAAGGAATGCACCGTCGGCCGCCGGGTCGCCACCAGCCAGGGCGATACCGGCACAATTACCAGCCTCGACAAATACAACGACAGTATGTGCGACGCGAAGATGGATAACGGCAAGGACGGCTATTTCCTCTTCTGGATGCTGCACGATGCGGGCGGTAGCGCCGAGACCGACGACAAGCTCGTCGCCGGCAAATATGCTTGCTACTCCTTTTCGAACGGGCGCAACGATTACACCTTCACGGATGTCGTGATCACCGGCCCGAATAGCTATCGCGCGGATGGGCGCAGCTATCGCTATCGCCTCGATGCCAAGACACGCATGATCACCTTCGAGAACGGTCCGTTCGGCGGCAAGACGGCAAAGCTCGTCTCGGGACCATCGATCGATTTCCAGACCAATACGACCTGCGACTTGCAGAAATAGCTGCAGCAGCGCCGCGCCAGCGGCGCTTGGCACGGTCGGGCCGATCCGCCATGCTGATCGCCAGGGAGCGATCATCGAGGCGATCATGGCGAATGTATCCCGGGCGGCGGTGCGCGGCGTCGATCTGGCGACGGCGGAGAAGATCATCGATCACGCGCTGAAGACCGCGCGGCAGAAGAATCTCCGGCCGATGACGATCGGGGTGCTCGATGCCGGCGGCGATCTCGTCGCCTTCAAGCGCGAGGACGGCACCGGCATCCGCCGCTTCGACGTCGTGATGGGCAAGGCTTTCGGCTCGCTGGTGATGAACCGGCCGAGCCGCGCCATCGGCCGTATCGGCGAGGTGGCGCCGCTCTTCATCCAATCGCTCGCGGTCGCGACGCAGGGTCGCCTCGTGCCGACGCCCGGCGGCGTGCTGATCAAGAACCAGCAGGGCGAGATCATCGGCGCGGTCGGCTCCTCGGGCGACGAGGCCGATGACGATGAGGCGGTCGCCATTGCCGCGGTGCGCGAAGCCGGCTTCATCCCCGAACCCGCCGAGCCAACAGGTGCGAAATGACGGAGCGCTACGAGGTCGATATCGAGGAAGTCGAATTCCTGCGCCATGACGGCACGGCCTACATGGCGCGTATCCACAAGCCGCGCGGGGCGGGGCCTTTCCCGGCGGTGATCGAGGCACATGGCGGCGCCTGGTGCGAGGGCAATCGCGCCAATAACGATCCGATCAACTGCGAAGTCGCGAAAGGCGGTGTCGTCGTCGCGGCGATCGATTTCCGCAATCCGCCGGTCGCGACCTATCCCGGCTCGGTCGCCGATGTGAATTACGGCGTGCGCTGGCTGAAGGCGAATGCGGCGCGCTTCCATTCGCGGCCGGAGCTCGTTGGCAGCATGGGCACGTCGAGCGGCGGGCACCTCGTCGTGCTGAACGGCACGAAGCCCGACGATCCACGCTATGCCGCGGTGAAGCTGCCGGGCGGCGAGGCTTTCGATGCGCGCGTGCCCTATGTCGTGAGCTTCTGGCCGGTGATCTGTCCGCTCGGCCGCTATCGCGATCGCAAGGCGAAGCCCGCGGGCGAGCAGGCCTATCAAAATCGCGGCGGCGCCGTCGCGCAGCAGGAACGCTATTGGCTGACCGAGGACGCGATGGGCGAGGGTAGCCCGCTCCTCGCGCTGGAGCGCGGCGACAAGGTCGAGTTCCCGCACATCCTCTACATCCAGAACCCGGCCGATGAGCTGCACCCGCGGCATCTGATGGAAGGCTTCATCAAGGCCTATCGCGCCAAAGGCGGCAAGCTCGAGACGCATTTCTTCGAGGGCGTGAAATACGACGCCCCGCGCAGCGAGCCGCAAAGCGACAACGCGAAAGCCGCGGTCGCGGCGGCGGTCGCGTTCATCCATCGCGAAACGGGTGTGTGAGGAGCGCTTTTATTTCATCCCCGCCCCGGCGGAAGCTGGGGCCCATTTCCCAACATCTAGGCGTCGATAAATGGATACCGGCTTTCGCCGGTATGAGGATTTGTTGTTAGTCTTCACGCCATGATCGTCACGCGTTTTGCACCGAGCCCGACTGGCTATCTCCATCTCGGTCATGCCTATTCGGCGCTGATCGCCTGGCGCGCGGCGCGCGAGGCGGGCGGGAAATTCCTACTGCGCATCGAGGATATCGATACCACGCGCTGCCGGCCGGAATTCACCGAGGCGATCCTCGAAGATCTCGCTTGGCTCGGCATCGATTGGGATGGCGAGGTGCGCAAACAGTCCGAGCATTTCGGCGATTACAAAGCGGCGCTCGACCAGCTCGATGGCGCCGGGCTGATCTACCCCTGCTTTTGCACCCGTGCCGAGATCGCGGGCGAGATCGCGCGCGCCGGCGGCGCGCCGCAGGGCGAGGAGGGGCCGCTCTATCCCGGCACTTGCCGTAGGCTCTCACGGGATGAACGCGAGCGCCGCATCGCGGCCGGCGACAGCTTCGCCCTGCGGCTTGATGTGGCCCGCGCATGCGATCGCACGGGACCGTTGAGCTGGGAGGAGGAAGGACGAGGTGTCATCACCGCGCAGCCCGAACTGCTCGGCGATGTCGTGCTCGCGCGCAAGGATGTGCCGACGAGCTATCACCTGGCGGTCACGGTTGACGATGCGCTGCAAGACGTGACGCTCGTTACGCGCGGACACGACCTTCGCGCCGCCACGCATATCCACCGCCTGCTACAGGCGTTGCTTGTTCTCCCGACGCCGCGCTATCGGTTCCATGAGCTGCTGACCGATGCACACGGCAATCGCTTTGCGAAACGCGACAAGGCGCTTACGTTGAGGACGCTGCGCGAAAGCGGCAAGACGCTCGCCGAAGTACGTGCGATGGTCGAAAGCTCCACTGCGTAGGCAATATTGCCTTACCGGCGAAAGCCGGTATCCATTCTTCAACAGCACGATGCGGCAGAATGGGTCCCGGCTTTCGCCGGGACGGGGTAGAGTAGAAGCTGCAGGTGTGAAGGTTTGGAGGAAGGCTATGGAATTACCGCCGGGCAAGGCTTACGCGAAGGGTTTGAAGGCGGTCGGCTATCACGACCTCAACGGTAAGCCCGGCTTCAAGATGGCGATCCATAAGAAAGCCGATCGCTGGTATCTCTATTCGCCGGGGCTTTGGGATTCGGGCTTCCATATCCTCGACATCACCGACCCGACCAATCCCAAGCACATCCGTTGGGTGGCGGGTCATGCCAATACCTGGACCTTGCAGGTGCAGATCGCCGAGGGCCGCATGATCACCTCGGCCGAGCGTATCTCGCCCGGTTGGGGCGATACGCCCGGCGCGCCTTATGACGAGGGCTTCCATATCTGGGACCTCGCGGATCCGGAAAATCCCGAGCATCTCGGCCAGTGGAAGACCGGCGGCGGCGGCACGCATCGCAATTATTTCGACGGCGGCCGCTATGTCTTCGCGACGGCGCTGCTCGACGGCTACGAGGGTCAGATCCTGCAGATCGTCGATATAGACGATCCAAAACATCCGGTCGAGGTTTCGCGCTGGTGGCGCAAAGGCCAGTGGAAAGCGGGCGGTGAGACCGGCGCGCCGCAATCGACCATGCTGCATGGCGGCGCGTATCGCCGCGGCGACCGCGCCTACTTGCCCTATGGCGGCGGTGGCTTCGTCATCCTCGATATCAGCGACATCAAGAAGCCGACCTTGGTCGGCGATTTGCCGTTCTCGCCGCCGTTCCAGAGCTTCATCGCCGTGCATACGGCGCAGCCGCTGATCAAGCGGGAACTCGTCATCTGCAATTCCGAAGCCATTGCCGAGAATTGCAACGAGCCGCTGGGCTATGCCGGTCTCGTCGACATCAAGGACCCGGCGAAGCCGCGGCTCTGCTCGCTCTTTCCGCTGCCGCGCCCGCCCGAGGACGCACCCTATAAGAATTTCTGCGAGAAAGGCGGCCGCTTCGGCCCGCACAACCAGCATCAACACCAGTATCAGGACGTGCTGCTGCACGACGAGAATCTCTGCTTCCTGACCTATTTCAATGCGGGCTTGCGCGTCTTCGATATCTCCGACGACAAGCTCGTCAAGGAGATCGCCTATTTCGTGCCGCCCGATCCGCTCAAGCAGATCGGCGTGCTGCCGAAATCAAAGCTCGTCTGTCAGAGCGAGGACGTGCTGGTCGACAATCGCGGCTTCATCTACGTGACCGACAAGAACCACGGGATTTATGTGCTGAGGTTGGATCGGTAGAATTCCCCGTCATTGCGAGGAGCGGAGCGACGAAGCAATCCAGGGCAGCGTGTGATGCTCTGGATTGCTTCGCTTCGCTCGCAATGACGATGAGAGGTCAGCGGAACGCCGGCGCGACTTCTTCCATGAAGCGCGCCATCTCGTCCTTCACCTGGGCGTGCGGCTTGAGGCCGACGCCGAAATAAAGGATCACCTCGTCGAAGCCGATTTTCTCGAGGCCTTTCAGCGTCTCGGTAATCTGCTGCGCGTTGCCGAGCAGCACCGCGCGTTCGGTGATCTCCTCGGGCTTCGATTGCAGCATCTTCGCCTTGAAGTCGTAATAATACTGATAGCTCTCCGGCGCGCTCTCGCGCGGCCCCATCTGGATCGCGCCGCCGCATTCGCGCCAGTAGCGGACCTGGCGATGGAGCGCCGCCTGCTTCTGCTCCGGCGTGTCGGCGAAGTGAAGGAAATAGCTCGAGATCATGCGTCCCGGCTTCCGGCCGTTCTTGGCGCAGGCCTCGCGATACATATCGGCGACGTTCTGCAGGCTGCCGAGCGTGATCGCCGCGGCAAAGGCGGCGACGACGAGGCCGCAGCCAAAACGCGCGGCGAGTTCCACGGTCGGGCGCGAGAAAGCGGCGACATGCATCGGGATCGGCCGCTGGACCGGCTGCGGCGTGATCATGACATCGTCGAAATTGTAGTGCTTGCCGTGATGCGATAGCGGCTCGGCGCTCGACCACAGCCGCTGCACGATCTCGAGCCCTTCGGCGAAGGCGGTCACATTATGGTCGAAGGACGCTTCGAACGGCTCGTATTCGTGGCGGTCGTAGCCGCGGCCGGTGGCGAAATCGACGCGGCCGTCGCTGAGGAGATCGAGCGTCGCCCATTGCTCGGCGACACGGATCGGATGATGGATCGGCAGCACCGTCACCGCCGGGGCAAGGCGGATCTTCTTGGTATGCGCGGCGATATAGGAGAGCGCGAGATCGGGACAGGAGAGCACGCCGAGCGAGTTAAAATGGTGCTCGCCGATCCAGGCGGAGTGCAGGCCGAGCGTCTCGGCATAGATCGCTTCGTCGACGACATCGCGAATGCATTCATTCGCGCTGCGCTTATTGTCGAGATAGTGATTGTCGGTCAGCGAGAAATAGCCGAAATCCATAGTGTCTCCCTTGCGCCGCGCTCTAGCGGCTTTCGCGGGAGCATACCACGTCGGGCGCTTAATCGAACGGGCGATGGATTCCCGTGGTCAGGGCAAGGTAATCGGGGTCGTCGGTCGAGATGATACCGTGGCGCAGCCCGAAATCGACCAGCACGAGGTTTACGTTGAATTTGAACGCATCGCCCTCGGCGGCGAGGGCGATCGCGTCGCGCGCGTCGCGCAGCTCGAAGCCGACCAGCTCGTCATCGCTGATCTGGGGCACGAAATCCGTGGGGCAATCGAGGTCGTAGCAGAAGAGCACGTCGTCGCGGAGGCCATGCTTCACCTCCATGCGGTAGGAGATGGCGCCGACCGGGACCGAGCGTTTCGCGATCGGCTCGGGGATGCTCGCCTCTTCGCCGCATTCTTTGATGAGCGTGTCGAACAACCCATGCGGATAGCCGATGCCGCCGGCGACGAGGTTGTCGAGCTTGCCGGGCGCGACGGCTTTCTTGGGCGAGCGGCGCCCGATCCATAATTTCAGCGTGCTGTCGTCGCGGACGAAACCGTTCAGATGGACACCATACGCTTTGGTGCCGAAGAACGGCACGGCGCCGCGATCGATCTTGAAATGCGGCGGCGCGCCCCAGCGCGGCGCGACCACGAAACACTCGTAGCGCCATTTGGCGACAACGCCTTCGCTCACGAGTTGCTCGGTCACATCGTCGATGATCTTGCTGAGCTCATCGAAGCTGCCTTCGGCGAGAAACCGCACGCTGTCGTCGTTGACGGCGAACAGCCTGGGGAACCGCCGCAGCGCTTCAGCGTTGTCTTTGCGGATCAGGCCCAGCCGGTCCGCACCATGCCGGAACGGCAGGAAGCGGTCTGCGCGGTAGTCGTTACAGAGCTCGATGTGTCGCAGCAAACTCATGGGGCAGACTCATGGGCACTCATGTCGATCGGCCACACCATCATAGTGCAAAGTGCAGCAGGAGGGTTCCATGAAACGAACCGCCGTTTTTGTGCCCGCCATTTTTCTGATTGCGATTTCGGGACTCGCGCTGGCGGCATGCGCCGACCATGTGCCGGTGCCGGGCTACGCGCAAAGCCGCGCGATCAACCAAGACATCGACGCGACCCATGTCGTCGGGCCGACCGCTACCTCGCCGGCCTTCACCGCGAAGGACCCGCCGCCCACGCTGACGCCATGGCGCAACGAGGAAAAAATCGACACGAGCAATCGCATCGAGCAGACAGGGCAGCTTCCGCGGTGAGCGATGGTCGAAGCGCGGCGTTGCTGGGGGGTGCGCTTTCAGCGCGCCTCCAGCTCGCTGTCCCAGTAGAGGAAGTCGCGCCAGCTGTGATGCAGATAGTTCGGCGGGAAGGCACGGCCGTTGTCGCGCAGTATCTGCGTCGTTGGCTGGATCGGCTGATGCCGCGGGAACATCCCCGATTCTTCGGGTAGCTGGCTGCCCTTCAAGAGATTGCAGCTCGAGCAGGCGGTGACGACATTCTCCCAGGTCGTCCACCCGCCGCGCGAGCGCGGCACGAGATGATCGAAGGTCAAATCATGGGTCGGGAAATGGTCGCCGCAATACTGGCAGACGAAGCGGTCGCGCAGGAACACGTTGAACCGGGTGAAGGCCGGACGGCGCGCCATCGCGATATAGGATTTGAGCGAGATGACGCTGGGTAGCCGCATCTCGAAGGTCGGGCTGCGGACGACCCGGTCGTAATGGGAGACGATGCGGACGCGGTCGAGGCAGACGGCTTTGACGACTTCCTGCCAGGGCCAGACCGATAAAGGGAAATAGCTCAGGGGCCGGAAATCGGCGTTAAGCACGAGCGCCGGGCAGTTATCGAGCGCTAGCGACAAACCAACACCTCATCGCTGCCTTCCCCAAGCACCTCCGTCCTAGCACGCGTAGCGTGACAAATCCATGGCAATGCGCGACGGGCACTACTCCTAGCGGGTCGGCACCGGTTTCTCGCCCCGGTAATCGTAGAAGCCGCGCCCGGCCTTGCGGCCGAGCCAGCCGGCTTCGACGTATTTCACGAGCAGCGGGCAGGGGCGGTACTTCGAATCGGCGAGGCCTTCATAGAGCACCTGCATCACCGACAGGCAGGTATCGAGGCCGATGAAATCGGCCAGGGCCAGCGGCCCCATCGGGTGATTGGCGCCCAGATGCATGGCGGTATCGATCGCATCGACCGAGCCGACGCCTTCATGCAGCGTGTAGACTGCCTCGTTGATCATCGGCAGCAGGATGCGATTGACGATGAAAGCCGGGAAATCCTCGGCCGCGACCGGCGTCTTGCCGAGCTTCAGCGAGAGTTCGCGGACGCAGGCGAAGGTCGGCTCGTCGGTCGCGATGCCGCGGATCAGCTCGACCAGCGTCATCACCGGCACCGGATTCATGAAATGCATGCCGATGAAATGCTCGGGCCGGTCGGTGGTCGCGGCGAGTCGCGTGATCGAGATTGAGGAGGTGTTGGTGGCGATGATCGCCTCGGGCTTCAGATTGGGGACCAGCTTCTTGAAGATGTCGCGCTTGACCTCCTCGCGCTCGGTCGCCGCCTCGATGACGAAATCGCATTCATGGAAGAGCTTGTAGTCGGTACCGACATTGATGCGATTCAGCGCTGCGGCCTTGTCCTCTTCGCTGACGCGGCCACGCGCGACCTGGCGGCCCATATTGGTATCGATCGAGGAAATCGATTTCTGCAGCACCGCTTCGTTGATATCGGCGATCGTCACGTCATAGCCCGCAAGCGCGCAGACATGCGCGATGCCGCTGCCCATTTGTCCGGCGCCGATGACTCCGACCGAGCGGATCGAATTGAGCGACGGGGTAGCCATGAGTGTTGCCCTTATGCTGGTTGCTAGACTTCGGTCAGCGATTCGCGAGCTTTTTCGCGAGCTCGGCGTCGAGTGCCGGGACGAGTTGGAAGAGATCGCCGACGATGCCGTAATCGGCGATCTGGAAGATCGGCGCTTCTTCGTCCTTGTTGATCGCGACGATGACTTTCGAATCCTTCATGCCGGCCAGATGCTGGATCGCGCCGGAAATGCCGACCGCGATATAGAGGTCGGGGGCGACGATCTTGCCGGTCTGGCCGACCTGATAATCATTAGGCACAAAGCCCGAATCGACGGCGGCGCGCGAGGCGCCGACCGCGGCGCCAAGCTTGTCGGCGACGCTTTCGAGGATCTTGAAATTATCGCCGGACTGCATGCCGCGGCCGCCGGAGATGATGATCCGCGCAGCGGTCAGTTCCGGCCGTGCGAGCTGCGCGATCTCGGCGCCGACAAAATGCGCCAGCTTCGACGCTTCCGGCGCGGACACGGTTTCGATCGGCGCGGTGTTGCTGCCGGGCTTGGCCTGCGCGAAAGCTGTACCGCGCACGGTGATGATCTTGATCGCGTCTTTCGATTGCACCTTGGCGATCGCATTGCCGGCATAGATCGGGCGCTCGAAGGTATCCGGTGAGTCGACGGCAGAGATGTCCGAGATCTGCGCCACATCGAGCAGCGCCGCGACACGCGGCATGAAATTCTTGCCGAAGGTCGTCGCCGGGGCGAGCACATGGCTGTAGTTCTTGGCGAGGCCGAGGACGAGGGCGGCGAGGTCTTCGGCGGTCGCATGCTCGAGCGCCGGCGCGTCGGCAAGCAGCACTTTGGTCACGCCGCTGAGCTTCGCGGCTTCCTCGGCGACCGGACGGCAATTGGCGCCAATGACGAGCAGATCGATATCGCCGCCGATCGCGGCGGCGGCGCTCACCACATGGCCGGTCGCGCCTTTGAGGCTCTTATTGTCGTGCTCGGCGATAACCAGATTCGTCATCAGATGACCTGCGCCTCATGCATGAGCTTGTCGACCAGCTCCTCGACCGAGCCGAGCTTCTTGCCGCCCTGGCGCTTCTGAGGCTCGCTTACCTGCAGGATGGTCAGGCGCGGCGCGATATCGATGCCGAGCGTCTCCGGATTCGTCTGATCGATCGCCTTCTTCTTCGCCTTCATGATGTTCGGCAGCGAGGCGTAGCGCGGCTCGTTGAGCCGGAGATCGGTGGTCATCACCGCCGGCAGCTTGACCTCGATGGTCTCGAGCCCGCCATCGACCTCGCGCGTGATCTTCGCGCTATCGGTTTCCAATTGCAGCTTCGAGGCGAAGGTTGCTTGTGGCCAGTCGAGCAGGGCGGCCAGCATCTGGCCGGTCTGGTTGCAATCATCGTCGATCGCCTGCTTGCCGAGGATGACGAACTGCGGCGCTTCCTTGGCGATGATGGCTTTGAGGAGCTTCGCGACGGCCAGCGGCTCGAGGGTCTGATCGGTCAGGACATGGATGCCGCGATCGGCGCCCATGGCGAGGGCGGTGCGGATCGTCTCTTGGCATTGCTGCGGGCCCATGGAGACAGCAACGATTTCGGTGACTTTGCCCGCCTCTTTTAGGCGGATCGCCTCTTCGACGGCGATCTCGTCGAAGGGATTCATCGACATTTTGACGTTGGCGGTTTCGACGCCGGTCTTGTCCGCTTTCACCCGGATTTTGACGTTGTAATCGATGACCCGTTTGACGGCGACGAGCACTTTCATCGGAAACGTCACTTTATTTGAACGTAGATGGGCAAAGCGGGCGGAATGTTGCACCCGCACAACGGGAAGGCAAGTCTTTCCTCGCTATGACCTTTTGCCATCGCCGCACTGCACCATCAACGCCCGAGACCCAGCAATGGTTCGGGCCGCGCATTTTCATGGGCCCCTCGACGCGAAAAACGCTTGCAAATTGAATTTACGTATGTAATATGAATTTATGAACGTAAGGACGAAGCCGGCGCCCCGCGCCTATCACAGCTCTCTGCGCGATGCGCAAGCCGCCCAGACCCGCGAGCGGCTTTTCCTCGCCGCGAAGCAATTCCTGGAGACCGAGGAGCTCGAGAAGCTGACCCTGCGCAAGCTGGCCGAGCTTGCCGATGTCTCGGCGCCGACGGTCTATGCGCATTTCCCAACCCTGGACGATCTCTATCGCGCCTTCTTCGTTTGGCTGAAGCCGCATCTCGGCACCGATCTGGGGCTGCCGCAATTTGCCGATTTCGCGTCCGTGCCGGGAGAGATGTTTCCGCGCTTTGCGCGCCAGGCGCGGCTGCTGCGCAATCTCATGAGCACGGCGGCTTGGGACAAGCTGCGTGCCGATGATTGGCAAGCCAAGCAAGAAAGCTGGGCGGCCCCCGTTAAGGCGGCACTCCCCGGATTGAGCGAAACGCAAGCCGGCCGTGCCGCCATTGCGCTCGCCGCCTTCTCCACGCCGAATATGTGGCGCTGGCTTATTGAAATCACCGGCTGTTCGCAGCCCGAAGCCGAGCAGATCGCGGCTTGGGCGACCGGTGCTCTCGTGTCCGCGCTGGAGCGCGACGCGAGCGGCCTGGCGAGCGCCGATCCCGGAACCCCGCGCAAGACAATTTCTCGCAAGAAAGGAACCGAGAAATGATCCACCATGCGTCTCTGCCGGCGCGCGATCCGCTGCGCGTCGCGACCGTCCTCGCCGAGCTGCTCGGCGGCCGCGCCTACCGCTTTCCCTTGCTCGAAGGGGCTTATCAGGTGGTGAGCGGCGATCGCGACGGCACCATGATCGAAATCTATCCAGCGAACGTGCAGATCGATCCGGAAGCGGGCCTCGTCCAGGCCAAGCAGCCCGCAGCCTATCATCCCTTCCACCTGCTGCTCTCGCTGCCGCTTGCCGCGAGCGATATCGAGCGCATCGGCACGCGCGAAGGGTGGCGGACGGATTTCAGCGTCGCCGGTCTGCCCGGCCGGCCGCCGGCGTTTCACCTCTATCGCATGTGGATCGAGAATCGTGTCCTCGTCGAATGCGTGCCGGAAGAGATGATCGGCGAATATCGCCGCTACATGCAGTTCGTCTCGCTCGATGCGATCCCGGCTTACCAGATCGAGCCCAAGAAGGAGGCGGTCGAGCGCGCTGCGATTGCGACCGCGCCGCTCGGCCTCTGGTCTACCGCCATCCTGGCGGCGGCGCACTGAGCCGCCGCGCGACACTCCTCAAAATCGAAAGGTTTCTCCGATGATCCACCATGTCTCGATTCCCGCCCGTGATCCGCGTCGCGTCGCCGAAGCTCTGCGCGAGCTTCTCAACGGACGTATCTATCCGTTTCCGCCGCATTGGTGCCGCGACGCCTATCAAGTCGTCAGCGGTGATGCGCACGGCACCGTGCTGGAAGTCTATCCCGAGGGCTATTGGCTCGAGCCGATCGACAAAATCTTCAAGAAGGCCGAGCCGGCGCCGTTCCATCCCTTCCACATGCTCGTGTCGCTTCCCATCGAAGGCGCGGAGATCGAGCGCGTCGCCACACGCGAAGGCTGGAAGAACGATTTCATTGCCGTCGGCACGCCGGGTGTGCAGCCGGCCTTCCATTGCTATCGCATGTGGATCGAGAATCGCGTGCTGTTCGAATTCGTGCCGCAATCGATGGCCCACGAATACGAAAGCTACATGCAGTTCGACCGGCTCGACGAAATGCGGCCGAAGGAAGTCGCCGCGGCCTAGCGTGGGGCTGCCGCGGCGATGGGGCCGGCGTTCGCGCCGGCCCTTTCGCTTTGTTCAGCGATTGGCGCCCGGGCGCCAGAGAATATCGCCGTCGGCGCCGTTGGCGACGCGGCTCAGCACGAAGAGATGATCGGAGAGGCGGTTGAGGTATTTGACCGCTTCGGGATTGAGGGTCTCGACCCCGGCCAGCGCCGTGACCAGCCGTTCGGCGCGGCGGGTGACGGTTCGCGCGACATGAAGCTGCGCAGCGAGCGGCGTGCCGCCCGGCAGGATGAAGCTGTCGAGCGGCTTCAGATCGGCATTCATCGCGTCGATCTCGCGCTCCAGCCGCTCGGTCTGGCTCGGCAGGATGCGCAGCGCGCCTTCGCTCTTCCGGCCGGTCTCGGGCGTGCAGAGATCGGCGCCGAGATCGAAGAGGTCGTTCTGGATGCGCGCCAGCATCTCCAGCACCGCGCCCTCGGCATGGAGCCGCGCCACGCCGATCGTCGCGTTGGCTTCGTCGACCGTGCCGTAGGCCTCGACGCGCAACGAATGTTTCTTGACCCGGCTGCCGTCGCCGAGCGAGGTCTCGCCCTTATCGCCGCCTCTCGTGTAGATGCGGGTGAGCTGGACCATCGCGGCCTCAGTGGCGGTGGTAGAGCAGCATGAAGATGACGAAGAGCAGCAGCGCGCCGCCCTGCATCCAGATGCGCAACTGCATCAGCTTGTTCGAGCGCTGCGGATTGCCGCCCTTCGCCATGTTGATGATGCCGAACAACAGAACGCCGAGGGTCGCGAGCATCGCGAGCACGACGAGGATCGGGAGAACAGCTTCCATGGGGTTTATATAGCGCTTCCGGCCCGGGCCGCACAGCGCGGCGCGCCAGCACGATTGACGCGCCGCCAATTGACGGGCCGGGGGCCACGCCTCAGACTGTAAGAAAACCCGCGCCGGAGGCTCGCCTATGCAACCCCGCTTCGATCGCGCCGCCGAGGATCTCGGCAATGTCGTGAAGCTCGAACACGTCAATGTCCGCATCACGGATCAGCGGCTCTCGACCCTGTTCTACGTCGCCGGACTCGGCTTCACCCGCGACCCCTTCATCATGGTCAGCACCAACAACATGTGGATCAACATGGGCACCAGCCAGTTCCACCTGCCGACCGGCGGGCCGGATGTGCTGCGCGGCGTGGCAGGGCTGGTCGTGCCGGATCGCAAGGCGCTGCTCGAGCGTCTCGCCAAGGTAAAGGGCGAGTTGCACGGCACCAAATTCAGCTACACCGAGAAGAACGATTATGTCGAGGCGACCTGCCCGTGGGGCAATCGCTTCCGCATCCATGAACCGGACGAGAAGCTATTTGGCCCGATCGTGCTCGGCCTGCCTTACTTGCGCTTCGATGTGCCGCAAGGCACGACCGAAGGCATTGCGCGCTTCTATCGCGAGGTCCTCGGCACGCAGGCGCATACCGGCGAAGACGGCGAGGGCCGCAAGGCGTGGGTGCAGGTTGGGCCGAAGCAGCATCTGATCTTCCTCGAGACCGATCAGAAGCTGCCGGAATACGACCAGCATCATCTCCAGATCTACATCAGCGATTTCGCCGGTCCCTATAAGAAGCTCGGCGAGCTCGGCCTGCTCAGCATGGATACGCTGGAGCATGAATACCGCTTTATCGATATCGTCGATCTCGATACGAAGAAGGTGCTGTTCCAGGTCGAGCATGAAGTGCGCAGCATGCGCCATCCGCTCTTCGGCCGGCCGCTGATCAATCGCAATCCGCAGCAGACCAATACCGATTATCATCCTGGCCGCGACGGCATGGCGCATAGTATGGGCTGGGCGTAAACGCGGCGATCAACGCCGCATTCAAAAAAGACGAACGGGGGAGCCG
>DATMZZ010000048.1:0-6073 GCA_035573175.1 Allostellaceae bacterium | reverse complement strand
ACCTATCGCGGCCAGCCGGTCTATGGCCCGGCGCACGGCATCGCGATGGTGTTCCAAAGCTTCGCACTCTTCCCCTGGTTGACCGTGCTCGGCAATGTCGAGCTCGGCCTCGAAGCGCAGGGCATGCCGCGCGACGAGCGGCGTCAGCGCGCGATCGCGGCGATCGATCTCATCGGCCTCGACGGTTTCGAATCCGCTTATCCGAAAGAGCTGTCCGGCGGCATGCGTCAGCGCGTCGGCTTCGCCCGCGCGCTTGTCGTCAATCCCGATGTGCTGCTGCTTGACGAGCCGTTCTCCGCGCTCGACGTGCTGACCGCCGAAACGCTGCGCAGCGACATCATGGATCTGTGGCTCGAACGCCGGGTGCCGACCAAAGGCATTCTCTTCGTCTCGCATAATATCGAGGAAGCGGTCGACATCGCCGACCGCATCATCATTTTCGGCAGTGACCCCGGCTGCATCCGCGCCGAGATCCCCGTGCCGCTCACACGGCCGCGCGATTGGGCGGCGCCCGCCTTCCGCCGCATCGTCGACGAAGTCTACACGCTGCTCACCACGGTGCCCGGTCGCGAAGGCGGACGCCGTCGCGCCGACACGCTCAGCATGCAATACCGCCTGCCGGACGCGTCGATTCAGCAGCTCGTCGGTCTGCTCGATCTGCTGGTCGCCGAGCCTTTCAACGGCCGCGCCGACCTGCCCCATCTCGCCGAAAGCGAGCACATCACCACCGACGATCTGGTCGTGATGCTCGAAGCGCTGCAGCTGATGGGCTTCGCCCAGGTCGGCGGCGGCGATATCGATGTGACGCCGATCGGCCGCGCTTTCGCCGAAGCCGATCTGCAAGGCCGCAAGCAGATCTTCGCCGACGCGCTGATGCGCAATATCGGCTTCATCGCCCATATCCGCCGCGTGCTCGACGAGCGCCCCGGCCATGCCGCGCCCGAAGGGCGTTTCCTCGGCGAGCTCGAAGATCATTTGAGCGAAGAAGAAGCGCAGCGCGTGCTCGAGACCGTGATCAATTGGGGCCGTTATGCCGAGCTCTTCGCCTATGATTACGATCGCGGCGTGCTGAGCCTCGAAAACCCGCAATAGCCCATCCCCATAACAATGCTCAATCCGCACGGACGCGCGTTCCGGGTGCTGCTCGGTTCGCAATCGATGGTGTCGTCGCTCGCCGTCGATATGAGCTTGCCGGCGCTGCCGGCGATCACGGTCGCCCTTCAAACCACCCCGGCCCGCGCCCAGCTCACCATCGGCCTTTATCTGCTCGGCTATGCCGCAGGCCAGCTTTTCTACGGGCCGCTCTCGGACCGTTTCGGACGGCGGCCGATCCTACTGATCGGCCTCACGCTCTACACGCTGTGCGGCTTTCTCTGCGCCTTCGCCCCGACCATCGACATCATGATCGCGGTCCGGCTGGTGCAAGGCTTCGGCGGCGCGGTCGGCGTAGTCGTAACCCGCGCCGCGGCGCGCGATCATTTCGGCGGCCGCGAATTGGCGCAAATGATGTCGTCGATCACCGCGGTGCAGGCGTTCGGTCCGCTTGTCGCGCCGGTGCTCGGCGGCATCATCGCCACGCATTTCGACTGGCACCTCATCTTTCTCGTGCAAGGCTGTTTCGCGGCGCTGATGTTGATCAGCACCGGGGCCGGCTTCGCCGAATCGATCAAGCAGCGCGACACTCACGCCATCCGCCCAGGAAAGCTCCTGACGAATTACTGGACCTTCCTGAGCAATCCGCGCTGCATCGGCTTTGCCCTCGTCAGCTCTTGCGTCTTCACCGGTCTGTTCATCGTGCTCTCGGCCTCGCCTTTCGTGCTCATCGAGGTCTATGGGCTTTCGAGCCAGGCCTATGGCTTCTTCTTCGGCCTCTCGGTGCTCGGCTATATGGTCGGCTCTTTCGGCAATCGTCGGCTGCTGCGCGCCATGGTGCAGAGCGAGACGCTGCTGCGCTGCGGTCTTGTCATCCTGATCGCAGCCGCGCTGGCGATGCTGGTCTTCGCCGCGAAGATGTGGGGCGGCGTCGCCGGCGTCATGGGGCCTTACGTCATTTACTGCTTCGCGATCAGCCTGGTGCAATCGAATGCCGTCGCCGCGGCAATGGAGCCGATTCCACATATGGCCGGAACCGGCGCCTCGCTGATGGGCGGCATCCAGATGGCGAGCGCAGCGGCCGGTGGCTTCATCGTCGATCTGTTCTTCGATGGCACCGGCACACCGATGGGCGTCGGCATGGCGAGCGCCGCGATCGGCGCGACAATCTTCTATTGGCTGATCGCGCGGCGGAACCGGCCGGGTGTCACCTAGCGAGTTCCGCTGCGCCGCTCCGAAAGCAGGGAGCCGAAATGAGTTCATCTTTCATGACGGCCAAATCCGATCTGACAGCCAAGCGGCGATCGCTACGGCGGCATCGGGCCTTCGCGACCGGGCTCCTGCTGCTGGCGGTGGCGATCTTCATTGCCGCGCGCGAATGGCCGTACCCGTCCTTCGCCGTGAGGTTGTTAAGTTCCGCCGCCGAAGCGGCCATGGTCGGCGGCTTGGCGGATTGGTTCGCGATCACGGCGCTCTTCCGTCGTCCGCTCGGACTTCCCATCCCCCACACGGCGCTCATTCCGTCGAAAAAGAGCGACATCGGCAAATCGCTCGGCGGTTTCGTCAGAGATAATTTTCTCGATCCGGGCTTGCTGCTCGAGCGGCTGAGGCGAGAGAACCGCGCCTTGCAATTGGCGCGCTGGCTCAAAGCGCCGAGCAATGCCGATTTCATCGCCGAGCGAATCGTCGCCGCAGCGCCAATGGTAATTGAGACCCTCGACGATAAGCAGGTTCAGATTTTTCTCGGCACGATCGCGAGAGAGAGGCTCCATCACATCAACTTCATGGGCACTGCCGATGCGGTGCTCACACATCTCGTCGATTCCGACAAGCATCTGGCGCTTCTCGACGCATTGCTCGAGCAGATCAAGCCGGCCTTACATCGCAACCGCAGCGCGATCACCGAGAAGGTCGGCGAATTCACCGGCCGCTGGATTCCGGAATTCGTCGATCGGAGGCTCGCAGCCCGGCTGACCGAAGCGATCGAGAGGTGGATCGATGCGGTGAGCACACCCGACGATCTCGAGCGCCTGCGCCTCGACCGCTGGATGAAAGACGTTCTGACGCAGCTGCGCTCCCAACCGAGCTATGCCAGCATGATCGAAGACATCAAGCAGGCGTTGTTCAACCAGCCTGCCTTGATCGGCGCGTTGGAAACGATCTGGGCCGAGATCAAAGCGGAAATATTGGCTGATCTGAATTCGGCATCGCCCAAGGGGCACATGATCGCCGCGGAGCTGGTCCTGACCACGGGGCAATTGCTCGAGAATTCACCCGCGATGCAGGACCACCTGAACGCGGCCATAGAGACGGTGTTGATCGATTACATCACGCCGTGGCGTGTCGGGATCGGCAACTTCATCGCCGATCGGGTGGCGAGTTGGGACGGTCGCCAGGTGGCCGAGATCATTGAACTGCAGGTCGGCAAGGATCTTCAATACGTGCGCGTGAACGGTACCGTCGTCGGCGCCCTCATCGGCATTCTTTTGTTCTTATTGAACGAGCTGCTGCCGCATCTGCCGCATTGAGCGCCGGAGGGCTAAGCCTTCGGCCGCATCGTCGGGAAGGCGATAACGTCGCGGATCGACGGGCTGTTCGTCAGCAGCATCACCAGCCGGTCGATGCCGATGCCGAGACCGCCGGCCGGCGGCATGCCGTATTCCAGCGCGAGGACGAAATCGGCATCGAGATGCTGCGCTTCCTCGTCGCCCTTCTCACGCTCTTTCATCTGCTGCTTGAAGCGATCGAGCTGATCGAGCGGATCGGTGAGCTCGGAGAAGGCGTTCGCCACTTCCCAGCCATTCACATAGGTCTCGAACCGCTCGGTGAGGCGCGGGTCGTTGCGATCAGCCTTGGCCAGCGGCGAGATCTCGCGCGGGAAGCCGGTGACGTGAGTCGGCTGAATCAGCGTGTCCTCGACCTTCGCGGCAAAAGCCGCTTCGAGAGCGCGACCCCATCCAGCACTCGACGGACAATCCGCGCCGAGGCGCCGCGCCGCATCGCGCGCCGCCGCGTCGTCGCTGAGCGCGAGGAAATCGACGCCGGTCGCTTGCTGCACCAGCTCGGCCATGGTCTTGCGCGGCCAGGGTGGCGTGAGATCGATCACCTTGTCGCCGAATTGTGCCTGGGTGCCGCCGAGCACTTCCTTCGCCGCCTCACTGATCAGCAGCTCCGCGACATTCATCATCTCATGATAATCGACGAAGGCCTGGTAGAGCTCGAGCGAGGTGAATTCGGGATTGTGCCGCGGCGAGATGCCCTCGTTACGGAAGTTGCGGTTGATCTCGAAGAGCTTGTCGGAGAGCCCGCCGACCAGCAGCCGCTTCAGATGCAGCTCGGGCGCGATGCGCAGATAGAGCTCGAGATCGAGTGCGTTGTGATGCGTGTTGAAGGGCTTAGCCGAGGCGCCGCCGGGGATCGTGTGCAGCATCGGCGTCTCGACTTCGAGGAAACCGCGCTCGATCAGGATACGGCGGATGCAGGCGACGATACGGCTGCGACGGCGCAGCGTCTCGCGGCTCTCCTCGCTCATGATGAGGTCGAGATAGCGCTGGCGATAGCGCAGCTCGATATCCGCGAGACCATGGAATTTCTCGGGCAGCGGCAGCAGTGCCTTGGCCAGCACCGTCACCTTGGTGCTGTTGATCGTGAGCTCGCCGCGGGGCGTGCGCCGGACGATACCTTCGACGCCGATGAGATCGCCGATATCCAGCAGCTTCACCGCCGCGAGCTGCTCCGGCGTCAGATGATCCTTGTGGCTGAAGATCTGGATCTTGCCGGTCGCGTCATGGAGATCGATGAACATGCCGCTGTTGCGGATGGCGCGAATGCGTCCCGCGACGTCGACACGGTCTTGTGTCTCGGCGCCGGTCGCAAGGCCGGCATAGCGCTGCTCGAGCTCTTTCGCCGTTGCGGTGACGGTGAAGCCATAAGGGTAAGGGTCGATGCCCATCGCGCGCAGCGCTTTGAGCTTCTCGATCCGCGCGAGGCGGAACGGGTTTTCTTCGTCGCGTTCGTCGGCCATGGCGGGCTTTTAACAGGCTGGTGGTCTGATTCCAACATTCGCACCCCGTGGCAGCGATAGCTTTGCGAATGTTGCAATCGAAAAGACCACTACGAAGCCGCACGGAAGGCGGCGATATCGCGCTGCTGGTCGTGGAACGCCGCCAACGTGCCGCGATGGCCGACGCTGACCATGGTTGGATGCCAGGCAGCATCGCGCAGCATTTGATAGAAACGCGCCTCGCTCGCCTCATCGAGCGCCGAGGTCGCCTCGTCGAGGAAGAGCAGATCGGGCTGCGCCAGCAGCACGCGGGCGAAAGCGAGGCGCTGCTGCTCGCCGAGCGACAGGCGCTGCGCCCAGTGATCGTCTTCGTCGAGGCGCGGGATGAAGGCCTCCAGCCCAACCGTCTTCATCGCCTCGGCGAGGCGGCTGTCGGGCAGATCGGTCGTCGCCTGCGGATAAATCAGCGCTTCGCGCAGCGTGCCGAGCGGCAAATAGGGCTTTTGCGGCAGGAAAAGCAGCTTACCGGCGGCTAGACGGATTGCACCTTTGCCGTAGGGCCAGATGCCGGCGATGGCGCGCAGCAGCGTGCTCTTGCCGCTGCCGGTCGGGCCGGTGACCAGCACGGCCTCGCCCGGCTTGGCGGCGAGATCGACATGGTGGAGCAGCGGCGCGCCATCCGGCAATGCGAGATCGAGGCCGGAGACGGCAACGCCTTGGCCTTCGCGCTCGACATCGATCGGCTGCTTGCCGCGCACTTCGGCCGCGATCGCGCGCACGCGATCGTCGAAGCCGACGAGACGCTGCACCACCGCGCGCCACGCCGCGATGCCGGTGTCGTTGGCACCGGTGCCGGCGGTGTAGGAATTGATCACGAAAGAGAGCGAGCTCTGCACCTGGCCGAAAGCATCGGCGATCTGCATCAAGCCGCCGAGTTGGATCGCGCCGGAGAAGAAGCGCGGCGCCGAGACGAGATAA
>DATMZZ010000047.1:0-7767 GCA_035573175.1 Allostellaceae bacterium | reverse complement strand
TTCGCTTCGCCGGCCGTGGCAGCATTTGCCGCGGCCGGTTTCATCTCATACTATGCCGCGCGATGAGTTTCACGCCCCGCGAATTCCGCGACGCGCTCGGCCTTTTCCCCACCGGCGTCGCCATCGTCACAACCGTCGACGACCAAGGTCAACCGGCCGGTATCACCGTCAACTCCTTCACGTCGGTGTCGCTCGACCCGCCGTTGATCCTGGTGTCGATCGCGCGCACGAGCCGCAATTTCGACCTGTTCAACAAGGCCGATCATTTCGCGGTCAACCTGCTGCGCGAGGAGCAGCGCCATGTCTCGAGCGCTTTCGCCAGTCCGACCGCCGACCGTTTCGGCGTGGTGAAGCATCGCCCCGGCCACGGCAACGCGCCGCTGATTGACGCGCATCTCGTCGCCTTCGAATGCGAGACCTATGCGCGCCATGACGGCGGCGACCACGTCCTGCTGCTCGGCAAGGTCGTGCGGTTCAACCACGATCCAAGCTTGCCGCCCAAGCCGCTGCTCTATTTCCGCGGCCAGTATCGCGAACTATCGGAGCTCCATGCCGAGCTCGCGCCGTTCCGGCTGGAAGGCTGGTAGGAGCTAAAAGCTCCTACCGCTTGTCCCAGCCGGGCACCGGATAGCGTGGCTTGTTGATCATCTTCTCGCCATAGATCGGCACGACCTTGCCGTCCTGGATCTGGATGGCGATCTGCGGCACGGCGATCTGTCCGTTCGCGGCGAATTTCACATGCGCGTAGGCGCTTTGGAAATCGCTCGCGGCGATGGCATCGCGCACCGCCTTCTTGTCGAGCGAGCCGGCCTTGGCGATCGCCTTGGCGTAGACCTCGACATCGGCCGCGGCCGAGGCGGCGTGATAATCGGGCTCGTAGCCGAATTTCGCGATATAGGCTTCGTTGAAGGCCTTATCGTCGCCGAAATAATCATCCTTGAGTGCGCCGGTCGGGACCCAAGGTGTCATGCCGAAGGCGTATTCGGCATCCTTGTCGAGCGCCTTGCGGAAATCGGCGGTCGGCGGGCCGACGGTGAAAGAGGTCAGATCCTTGGCGCTGACATTGAGACTCTTTGCCTGGCGGATGCCGTTCAGCACCTCTGCCAACAGCCCACCCCAGAGCACGACATCCGGGTTCTTCGATTTGACCAGGGTGAGCACGGAGGAGAAATCCGAGCTGTTGGCGGCGTATTGCTGATCGAGCACGGTCTCGAGCCCGACCTTTTTCAGCAATTCGCGCGTCCCTTGGGCGACCGAGACGTCGAACGCGTCGTCGGCGGTGATCAGCGCGACGGTCTTCGGCTTGGGATTGAGCTCGCCCATCATCGCGATGGTGCTGCTGAAATAATCCTCGGCGCGAGGCAGCGTGCCGAACACCCATTTATAGCCGCGGCTGAAGATCTGGCTCGCGGCGCCGCCGCCTTGCACCATCGGCATCTCGAATTTCTCGGCGACCGACGTATCGACCAGCACCACCGCGCTCGAATAGGAACCGAGCAGGAAGTCGACTTTGTCGTGCGTGATCAGCTTGGTGTAGAGCTGGACGTCGAGATTCGTGTCGGATTGATTGTCCAGGATGGCGAGCTTCAGATTGTATTTCTTGCCGCCGACGGTAATGCCGCCCTTCTCGTTGATCTTGTCGATCGTGAATTGATAGCCGTCGCGGTAGTAGCGGCCGGTATTGGCATCCTTGCCGGTAAGCTGGATCGCGGTGCCGAGGGTGATGGTATTGGTCTCCGCGAAAGCCGGCCCGGCGCTGAGTGCTGCCACAACCGGTGCGATAGCCCAAAAATGCTTCATGACGTTATCCTCCCTGAAACAGAACAGCCTTTTCACGATGATGGCTGTGTTACGGCGGCTTCGCAAGCGCCGCGGCCTCGGCTAGCCTGTCGCGATGATCCACGTAACGCCGCACATTGCGCTTGATGAGAGCGAGATCGTCGAACATTTCATCCGGGCGAGCGGGCCGGGCGGCCAGAATGTGAATAAGGTCGCGAGCGCGGTACAGCTACGCTTCGATCTCGAAGCCTCGCCGGCGCTCGATGACGCGACGCGCCAGCGCCTCCGCACGCTCGCCGGTCGCCGGCTGAGCCGCGAGGGTGTGATCGTGATCACGGCGGAACGCTTTCGCACCCGCGAGCGCAACCGCGCGGACGCGCTCGAGCGGCTGGTTGAGTTGATCCGCCGCGCGGCGGAGCGCCCCAAGATCCGCCGCCCGACCAGGGCGACCGCCGCGTCCAAGGCCCGCCGCCGCGACACGAAGGCGCGGCGGGGGCAACTCAAGCGGCAGCGGCGGGCTTATGCAGGTGAGGACGGCTAGCCGTCCGTTTCTTCCCTCGGCCAGCGCTGGTGTATAATCAAGGCGTCGCCAATCAGGGAGTCCGGCATGTCATCGGCGAGCGATTGGGAAATTCCGCAGCACGCCCAACCCAGGCAGGAGGATTGGAATTTCGATCTCGATCAGGCGCTTGCATCCTGCCTGACGGTGCGCGCGACCATTCCGTCCGATGGCTATACCGCGCAGACCCTCGGCACCGAGCGCGCCGGCAACGGCGTCATCATCCGCGAGGACGGCGTGGTCCTGACGATCGGCTACCTCATCACCGAGGCCGAGACGATCTGGCTCAATACCTCCGATGGCCGGGCGCTGCCCGGCCATGTCTTGGCCTATGACCAGGAAACCGGCTTTGGCCTGATCCAGGCGCTCGGCCGGATGAAGCTGCCGGCCATAAAGCTTGGCCATTCCGCCACGGCGCGGCCCGGGGATCGGGTCGTGGTCGCCGGCGGGGGCGGGCGCAAGCATGCGATCTCGGCAAAGATCGCGGCGAAGCAGGAATTCACCGGCTATTGGGAATATCTCGTCGACGACGCGCTCTTCACCGCGCCGGCGCATCCCAATTGGGGCGGCACCGCGCTGATCGGCGGCGATGGCGAGCTCCTCGGCATCGGCTCGCTTCATCTGCAGCAAGGCGGTGAGAAGGGCACGCCCGAGCATCTCAACATGCATGTGCCGATCGATCTCTTGAAGCCGATCTATGACGATCTGCTGATGCTCGGCAAACCCAACCATCCGCCGCGGCCGTGGCTTGGCCTCTACGCGACCGAAGTCGACAGCAAGGTTGTGGTCGCGGGTCTCGCTAATGCCGGACCGGCGCGCCGCGCCAATCTCAAGACCGGCGACATCATTCTCGCGGTCGGCGGCGAAGAGATCGGCGATCTCGCCGGCCTCTATCGCAATATCTGGCGGCAGGGCAAAGCGGGCGTCGATGTGTCGTTGCTCGTCTATCGCGACGGCAAGACCATCGATCTGCATGTGCATTCGGCGGATCGTGCGCGCTTTTTGAAAGCGCCCAGCATCCACTAAGGGAAGGCGGGATTACCCGCGGCGGAGATTGCGCACGTCGCGTAGCGACGCGCCTTCGAACTTCGCCCGGGCCGCGATCGCGTCCTTGAAATTGGCGTTATGCAGATCGGCTTCGCGCAGATCGGCGTGCTCGAGCATCGCGCCGGTAAGATCGGCGCTGGCAAGCTTCGCCTGGCGAAGCTGCGCGGCGGTGAGATCCGCGCCCGTGAGCTTCGCACCTTCGAGATTGGCGGGGAAATCGTATTTCCGGTCGCCGACATTCTCGAGTGGCATCAGATTGGCCTGGGCAAGTGTCGCGCCCGAGAGATGCGCGCGCACCAGCTTGGCACCGCGCAGATCGGCGCCGTCGAGCCGCGCATCGCGCAAATCAGCGAGCGAAAGATCGCACATTGCCAGCGAGGCGCGCGAGAGATCGGCGCCGCGCAGCACGGCGCGGGCGAGGACGCTCAGCGCCAGCTTCGCATTGCCGAGCGAGCAGCCCGAGAGATCATAGTCGCTCAGCACCGCGCGCTTGCCTTCCTTGCCATGGCTGTCGAGCCAGAGCTGGTGGTCGTGCAGGATATTCTGCAGCTCCTTGGCGTCGAGCTTGTTCAGGCTGCCGCCATGCAGATCCTCGATCGTGGCGGCGGCGAGGAGCTGGCGGTCGAGGATCGCGCCGCTGACATCGACGCCGCGCATCTCGGCGCCGTCGAGCTTGGCATTGGCGAGGATCGCGCCACGCAGGCTGGCGCCACAGAGATTGGCGCCGCTGAGATCGGCATGCTCCAGCACCGCGCCGGTGATATTGGCGTGGCGCAGATCGGCGCCGCACAAATCGGTGTTGGAGAGGATCGCGTCCGTCAGATCGGCGCGGATGAAAGCGGCGCCGTTGAGATTGGCGCCGGTGAAATCGCAATCATGCGCCTCGATCGAGGACAGATCGGTGCGCGGCGTCTCGTCGACCGCAGGGACGGAATCGAGGCTCGAAAGCTGCATCGGCGCGACTTTGCTCATATCCGCATCGGGCAGCTTGGCATTGTTGAGCTGAGCGCCACGCAGGCAGCTCGAGCGCAGATCGGCGCCGGTGAGATCGGCGCCGTTGAGATTGGCGGCGCGCAGATCAGCGGTCGAAAGCTTCGCCTGGCGCAGCACCGTATTCTTGAGGATCGCACGATGCAGCCGCGCACCGGTGAGATCGGCGCCGCTCAGGTCGTGCTCGCTGAGATCGGCCGATGACAGATCGTAATAAGCGAGCACGGCGCGGCGGCCGGCGGCCTCGCGCGCGAGATAGAGCTCGTGCAGTTGCAGGATCTGCCGCAATTCTTGCGGCGTGAGCTGGCGCAATTCGCCCAGACCGATGCGAGAATTTCCATCCATGGGCGCATTAACGCACGCCACCTGTTACCAAGCTCTAAAGGAAAAGCTAGGATTTTCCGCAAGTTGATCGCGAATTGCGGCGCTGCGCCGACGGCTCAGGCGCTATGCGCGACGACCAGCGCGCGCCAGGACGGAAGATCGTCGAGCCGCTCGCTAAGCTCCTGACAGCGCTCATTCGGCAAGGCCAAAAGCGGCGGCAACACCTCGCGCCAGCGCGGCAAATTGGTGACCTGCGCGAGCATTTCTTTCTGCGCTTGCGGCGTTGGATAATGATCGAAGGCTTGGCGCACCGTGGTTAACGCCTTCTGAAGTCCGTCCGCTTCGCGGCTTTCCCATTCTTCGTGGACCGCGCCGGCGAGCGGCGCGGTGAGGTTGAGTGTCGCGGAGATGCAGCCTTGGCCGCCAGCGCGCAGCGTCTCGAGCAGGAAGCGCTCGGTTCCGGAGAAAATCGCCAGCTCGGGAAACTTTTCGATCAGCGATTTGGTCGTGTGCCAATCGCCGGCGCCGTTCTGCACCCCGGCAATGACCGCGCCGAATTCGCGGCGCAGGCGTGTGATCAGCGCGTCGGTGATCGGCGCGCCCGAAGCTTGCGGCCGGTGATGCAGCACGACACGCAGCGCCGGCGCGCCGACCCGTTCGATCAGCGTCGCGTAGAAGCGAAAAAGGCCTTCTTCGCCCGTGTCGCGATAATAGAAGGGCGGCAGTAACAGCGCGGCCGCTGCGCCTGCACCGGCAATCGTCTTGGTGAGCGCCACCGCCTCGTCGAGCGCGCAAGACCCGCCGCCGATGATCATCTGCGGCAGCGGCAGGCCAGCCGCACCGGCAGCATCGATCATGCCGAGACGCTGGCGCAGCGACAGCGAATTCGCTTCGCCGGCGGTAGCGAGCATGACAAGGCCGGTGCAGCCATTGTCGAGCAGCCAGCGGCAATGCGCGAAGAGGGTTTGGGTATCGGGTTCCAGCGCCTCGGTGAAAGGCGTCACCAAAGCCGCTAAGACACCGTGCGGCAGGTCGGTCATGGCATACCTCGCTGCGCTATCTTGTGACAGAATGCGCGCGCCAGGAAGAGTGCAGAAGGAGCAGCGTGAGCATTTCAGAAAGCGGGGCGATCGAAATCGACTTGACCGCTGTGCTGGTAGCGGTCACGGGCGAGGAGCCGCGCGTGCTCACCATCCAGGACGGCCGGGCGCTGCCCTCTGGCCCGTTCGAATCCGGTCATCGGTCGCTGCAGACGGGTCTGCGCTCCTGGGTCGAGCGGCAGACCCACCACCCGCTCGATTATGTCGAGCAGCTCTATACCTTTGCCGATCGCGACCGCACCCTCGACGGCGCGCGGGTCATCGCCATCTCCTATCTCGGCCTGACCCGCGAGGCCCTGGGACGGGAGGTGGGGGCGACCGGCGAGCAGGATTCAGGCTGGCGCAACTGGTACCGCTATCTCCCCTGGGAGGATTGGCGCGAAGGTCCGCCCGTTTTCATGCCGGCCGTGGAAAAACGGCTCGATGTCTGGGTCGCCGCGGCCAGCGATCTTGGGCAACGCCGCGCGCGGCAGCAGCGTGTCGATGCGGCCTTTGCCTTTTCCGATAAGAGCTGGAACGAGGAGTTGGTGCTGCAGCGCTATGAGCTGCTCTACGAGGCGCAGCTCGTGCCCGAAGCCGGCCGCGCCAAATCGATCCCCGATCCGCTGCCGGGCGAGCCGATGATGCATGACCATCGCCGCATCCTCGCCACCGGCATCGCGCGGCTGCGGGCCAAGATCAAATACCGCCCGGTGGTGTTCGAATTGATGCAGGAAAGCTTCACCCTGCTCGATTTGCAGCGTGCAGTGGAGGCCCTGGCCGGGCTCCGCCTGCACAAGCAGAATTTTCGCCGCTTGATCGAGCAGCAGGGCCTCGTCGAAGAGACCGGCAGGTCTCGACCGAGACGGGCGGCCGGCCGGCGAAGCTGATGCGCTTTCGCCGCGAGGTGCTGCTTGAGCGCGCGATCTCCGGCGCGCGCCTGCCGGTGGTGCGCTCGGCCTAGTTACTCCGCCCAACTATTCGGCAGGCACGCTCTCGGCTTCGCTCGCCCGCGCAGCTTTGATCTTCGCGCGCTGCGCCGCGGTCGCGGCTTCATCGATCGAAAGATCATCGTTGATGACGACGCCGTAGAATTCCGCCGCCGCTTCGCGGGTGACGAATTCGTTCAGCACATCCTCGCGCACGCGCGTGGTCTGGCGGTCCAGGGGATCGCCCCAGCCACCGCCGCCGCCGGTCAAAGTCGACATCACACTCTCCGCCGGCAGCGGCGTGCGGAAGCCATAATTCGGCTTGAAATCGTTGTCGCCGGGCTTCTTCACGAAGCACTCCGAATAGCTGCCGTTCATACCGCCAAAGAGCCCCCAGGGTGGGCAGGAGCGGCGATCGGAGCGGCCGAGATTCCAGCGGCCATCGACCAGGCTGCGCGCCCGCACGATCAGGCCGACGCCGCCGCGGAACTTGCCGGGCCCGCCGCTATCCGGGCGGAAGCCGCGATTCTCGATGAGGATCGGCACTTTCAGCTCCATGGCCTCGATCGAGCCGTTGCGTACATCGCCCTGGCAGATCGAGACGCTGCCATTTTCGCCGTCCTCGGTCGGGCGGCCGCCCCAGCCGGCGCCCTCGATCGATTGCGTGACGAAGCGGCGGTTGGTCTTGGGATCGATGCCGGAGAAGATGATCGAGCCGCCGCCCATGGTCCCGTGATGCGCCGCCGGCGTCCGATCCGGCATCGCCGGCGCCAGCGAGCGCACGATGACGTCGACCACCGTCGGCAGGATGCGGCTCCAGCCGGTCATCGGCGCCGGGTAGCGCGCCATCATGATCGTGCCTTCCGGCAGCACGATATCGAGGGCGCGGAACGAGCCTTCATTGACCGGCGCCAGCGGCTGGGTCACCGCCTTATAGGCGATGCGCGCGCCGGCGAGCGTCCGCGAGTTGAGTCCGCGGTTGCGCTCTTTCTCGCAGCCGGAGAGATCGATGATCATGCTGCCGCGTTCGACCGTGACTTTGGCATGGATGTGGATCGGC
>DATMZZ010000046.1:0-6289 GCA_035573175.1 Allostellaceae bacterium | reverse complement strand
CCGACGGCGCTGAACGCCGCGGCGCGGCCGCCGATCGCATCGATCACGAAATAGAGCACGACCGGCGCGAGGACGGGCAGCAGCGAGGGTGCGATCATCTCTTTGATCGCGGCCTTGGTGAGAAGGTCGACGGCGCGGCCGTAATCCGGCTTGCCCGTCCCTTCCATGATGCCCTTGATCTCTTTGAACTGACGCCGCACCTCGACGACGACCGAACCGGCCGCACGGCCGACCGCGGTCATGCCGAGCGCGCCGAAGAGATAAGGCAGCAAGCCGCCGATGAAGAGGCCGATCACGACATAAGGATCGCTCAGCGTGAAGTTGACGTTGAGGTTGGGGAAGTAGTGGTGCAGATCCTCGGTGTAAGCCGCGAACAGCACCAGTGAGGCGAGCGCCGCCGAGCCGATCGCATAGCCCTTGGTGACGGCTTTCGTCGTGTTGCCGACCGCGTCGAGCGCGTCGGTGTATTTGCGCACGTCATGCGGCAACTCCGACATTTCGGCGATGCCGCCGGCGTTGTCGGTGACTGGGCCGTAGGCATCGAGGGCCACGATCATGCCGGCAAGCGCGAGCATCGTCGTCGCCGCGATGGCGATGCCGAAGAGGCCGGCCAGCAGATAGGCGACGATGATACCGGCGCAGATCACGATGACCGGCAGCGCGGTCGCTTCCATCGAGATCGCGAGGCCTTGGATGACGTTTGTGCCATGGCCCGTGGTCGAGGATTGAGCGATCGAGCGCACCGGACGGTACTCGGTCGAGGTGTAGTATTCGGTGATCCACACCAGGAGACCGGTAACGACAAGACCGGTCAGCGAGCACAGATAAAGCGCCTGACCGGTATAGGCCGTGCCGGTAAGCGGGCCGAAGCCCGTCGTCTCGGCAATGACGCCGGCAACGGCGAGTGCCGAGAGGATGCCGGCCACGATGACGCCTTTATAGAGAGCGCCCATGATGTTCTCGCTCGAGCCCAGCCGCACGAAGTACGTGCCGATGATCGAGGCGACGATGCACACCGCGCAGATGAGCAACGGCATCAGCAGCATCGTGTCGCGCAGGGCCCCGGTGAAGAAGATCGCGGCGAGCAGCATGGTCGCGACGACGGTCACGGCGTAGGTCTCGAAAAGGTCCGCGGCCATGCCGGCGCAGTCGCCGACATTGTCGCCGACGTTATCGGCGATCACGGCGGGATTGCGGGGATCGTCTTCCGGGATACCGGCTTCGACCTTGCCGACGAGGTCGGCGCCGACATCAGCACCCTTGGTGAAGATGCCGCCGCCGAGACGTGCAAAGATCGAGATCAGCGAAGCGCCGAAAGACAGCGCGACGAGCGATTCGAGGACCGGACGAAGGTCATCGCCCGGCAGGGACGCGCGCAGAAAGATGTAGTAGAGCGAGACGCCGAGGATGCCGAGACCGACAACGAGCATGCCGGTGATGGCGCCGGCGCGGAACGAGAGCGCGAGGCCGGAGGCGAGCCCCCGGCGCGCGGCCTGGGCGGTTCTCACATTGGCACGTACCGACACGTTCATGCCGATATAGCCGGCGGCGCCTGAAAGAACCGCGCCGACCATGAAGCCGAGGGCGGCGTGCCAGCCCAAGGTCGCGAAAAGGATGACAAAGATCACGACACCGGCGATGGCGATGGTCGTGTATTGCCGGTTGAGATACGCACGCGCGCCTTCCTGGATGGCGCTGGCGATCTGCTGCATCCGCTCATTGCCGGCATCCGCGGCCAGCACCTGCCGGCTCGTTACCAGCCCATAGAGAATTGCCAGCACGCCCGCGCCGATGACCAGCCAATAGGCGATGTTCATTTCTTCTGTCCTTTAGATCGAATCTTCGGTTGGTTCTTAGGCTTCTCAAAAGCGCGCGGAACATGCCAGAAGCGCGCCGCTGAGGCAACCCGCGGTTTGTTTGGACGCTGACCCCGAGGCCCCCTAGGATCGGCCTTAATGTCGCTCCACCCGGAAGAATTACTACAACGCGCGCGCGAACTTGTCCCGGCAATTGCCGACTCGGCAGCCGAGGGCGAGCGCGACCGCTCGGTGCCGCCGCGGATTGTCGCAGCCCTGAAGAAGGCCGGTCTTTTCCGCGCGATCCAGCCGAAGCGCTGGGGTGGTTATGAACTACAACCCACCGCCATTTACGACGCGGAGATCGCCATCGGCGCGGCGGACATGTCTACCGCCTGGATCGTGGGCGTGCTCGGCATCATCCCTTGGGCAATTGCGCTGTTCGATGATCGTGCCGGCGAGGAAATCTGGGGCAAAGACCCGGACAGCCTCATCTGCTGCGCCATTCGCCGCGCCGGAACAGCGATACCGGTCGAAGGCGGATTCCGCCTCAACGGCCAGTGGGCTTACACCAGCGGCTGCCAGCATGCCGAATGGGCGCTGCTCGGCGCTGCCGCAGGAACAACACCGGAAGACGATTATCTGCTGCTGGTGCCGAAACGCGATTTCACGATTCTCGACACGTGGCATGTCACCGGCCTCAAGGCGACCGGCAGCCACGATGTCGCGGTGAAGGATGCTTTTATCCCGGCCCACCGCGCCCTGCGCATGATCGAGGTGTTCGACTGCAAGGGTCCGGGCCAAGCTGTGAACACCGCGGCGCTTTATCGCATGCCTTTCGGTCTCGTCTTCGCCGGCGGCGTCGCTAATGCGTCGGTCGGCGGGCTCCAGGGCATGCTCGAGCGCCTCGTCGGCGAGATCAATGCCAAGCGCGGCCCGCGCCGCCCCGATCCCGATCTCAGCCTTGTCGTCGCCGAAGCCGCGACCACCGTCGATGAAGCGAAAGCCGTCGTCGCGCGCAACTTCGCGCGCCTCCTGGCGCATGCAGAGGCAAAGGAGCTGCCGCCGATCGAAGAGCGGCTGCAGGTAAAGTATCAGCTATCGCTCAACACCGAGCGCTGCCGCCTCGCCGCCAACAAACTGCTCGAGGCGAGCGGCGCTTCGGGCCTCTACACGACGCGCCATCCCTACGGCCGTATCGTCGCCGACATCACCGCGGCGCGGCAGCACATCACCAACAGCGTCCCGCTGCATGCGCGCGATTGGGGCCAGGTGATGCTGGGCCAGCCGCGGCGGCACGATTTCATGCTGTAAGGACACTGCACCCAACGCGTCATTGCGAGCGAAGCGAAGCAATCCAGGGGTGTTTAGGCGGAGTATGAAGACTGGATTGCTTCGTCGCGCGATGCGCTCCTCGCAATGACGACGGGGTTTTGAGCGAACCCTACTTCCGCTGCTCGAAGAATTGCTGGATCAGCACTTCGCGGACCGCCTTCTCGCCGATGACATTGTCGGCGACTTTCAGCAGGCGGTCCTTGAGATACATCTCGTCGATGTCGTTGCTCTTCATGCCGGAACGCTGCTGGAAGAAGACATAGAGATCGCGCATGAAGGCGTCGTTGAGCTGAAGCCGCTTCTCCTCGATCGGCGGCTTCTCCTGCCCCTTCTTCAGCTCGAGCATCAGCGTGACGCCGATCTGACGGGTAACGCGATCGCCCTGGATGATCGGGATGAAGATCGGCGAGAAGCGCACATAGGACGGCGCGCCGGCGATCATTTCGGGCACGGCTTCGCGATTGGCGGCCATGGCCGGAAAAGCGAAAGACAGCGCGGAGAAGATCGGTACAATTTTACGAAAAGTGCGCATAACCCTTTAGTTCGACCTTTAGCGCGCGACCGGCCGCGTCGAGCAACGCGACACCATCGCCTTTTTCCATCGCGCCGATGGCCGTGACGGGAACGCCAACAGCCGCAGAAGCTTTGGCGATCGCATCCGCGGCTTCTGCCGGCGCTGTTAGCAACAGTTCGTAATCATCCCCGCCGCCCGTTACCGCGCTGTTAAGGGTTGGATTTGCGGCAATTGCCGTGCGAGCCGCCGGCGATAGCGGTAACAGCGATTGACGCACCACGCCGCGCAGCCCCGAAGCGCCGCTGATATGTCCGAGATCGGCGAGCAGCCCGTCGGAGATATCGATCATCGCATGCGCGATCCCGCCGAGATGCGGGCCGAGTGCGACGCGCGGCCGCGGCAGCCGATAGCGATCGACCAGATAGTCGCGCTCTGCTGCGCTGAGTTCTTTGCCGAGCTCGCCCTTGCGCACCGCGAGGCCCAGCGCCGCATCGCCGAGTGTGCCCGAGACATAGATCTGATCGCCGGCGCGCGCCGTGCTGCGCAGCACCGCCCTGCCCTTCGCGACCTTGCCGATCAGCGCGAGCGTCAGCGTCGCCGGGCCAGGCGTGCCGCTGCTGTCGCCGCCCAGCAGCATGACGCCGAATTCCTTCTGATCCGCGGCCAGTCCCTTGGTGAATTCAGCGAGCCACGTATCGCCATGCGTCTTCGGCAAAGCGGTCGTCAGCAGATAGCCGAAGGGTACCGCGCCTTTCGCCGCGATATCCGACAGATTGACGCGCAGCAGCTTCTGCGCGACCTGGAACGGCGGATCGTCGGGGAAATAATCGACGCCTTCGATGATCGTATCGGTGGTGAGCGCATATTGCTCGCCCGCCGGTCCGTCGATCAGCGCGACGTCGTCGCTCAGATTGAGTGCGCCTGGCCCCGCGAGCGGCGCGAAGAAGCGCGCGATGCGCTCGAATTCACCGAGAGGTGGCGTTGTCGGCTTGGTCATCCCGCAAGCCTTCGGATCGGATCGAGCGGGCGAGACGATCGAGTACGCCGTTCACCAGCCCGGGCTCCTTGCCGGCAAAGAAGGCATGAGAAATGTCGAGATACTCGCTGATAATGACACGCGCCGGTACGTCGGGCCGCGCCAAGAGCTCATAGACCGCCGCGCGCAGGATCGCGCGCAGAATGACCTCGAGCCGCTCCAGCGGCCAATCGGCCGACAGTACCGAGGACAGACCGCGATCGATATCCTCACGTCGCGCCGCCGCGCCTTCGACGAGCTCGGCGAAAAGCTGGTCATCGGCTTCGCCGAAGCTTTCGTCGGGCGCGTTACCGCCGAGATTGTGCCGCGTGAATTCGATGATCGCCGTCGCCGGCGATACGCCCGTCAGATCGATCTGGTACAGCGCCTGCACCGCCGCGAGCCGCGACGCCGTGCGCCGCCGCCCCGATTCCGCGGTCCCCGATTTCGCGGTTTGGGCGCGTTTCGGTTGGTCCGGCTTGCTCTCCGCCATCGTGATCAAGTCGTGAGGCCGAAGCGGCGTTTCAACTCGACCATCGCGAGACAGGCCTTCGCCGCCTCGCCGCCCTTATTGCGCTTATCCATCCGGGCGCGGGCCAACGCCTGGTCCTCATTCTCGACCGTCAGGATACCGAAGCCGATGGCGAGCTTCTGCTCGAGCGCGAGCTGCTGCAATCCATGCGCGCTTTCGGTGCAGACATGCTCGTAATGCGTCGTCTCGCCGCGAATGACGCAGCCTAGAGCGATATAGCCATCATAGGGGTTCTTCGAGAGCGCGGCGAAGCGGATCGCCGCCGGGATCTCGAAAGCGCCGGGAACGGTAATGACCTCGTACCGGGCCTGCGCCTCGTCGAGCGCGGCTTTCGCTCCTTTCAGGAGCTCATCCGAGATATGTGCGTAGTAACGCGCTTCAACGACCAGGATACGCGGCTGCGCCATTAGTTTTTCCCAGAGGGGGTGATCGGACGACGCTGGACAACGCTGAGGCCATAGCCTTCGAGCGCGACAATCGTGCGTTCGGTGTTGGACAAAAGGATCATCTCGTGGACGCCGAGATCGACCAGGATTTGGGCGCCGATGCCGTAATCGCGCAGCGCCGGAACGAAATGCTCGCCCTGCATCATGCTGCGCACGCGATCGGTGAGGATGGTCATCGTCGGCTCGCGGATGGCGACGACGACACCACGGCCTTCCTTGGCGATCATCTCCATCGCCCCGCCGAGGGCGCCGCGACGATTGCTGGTGTTGCCGAAAGCGTCATCGAGCATGTTGATCGCATGCATGCGCGCCATAACGGGGCCGCCTTTCGAGATATCGCCCTTCACCAGGACGATATGCTCGGCATAGGGCACCCTGCTGGCATAGATGATCAGCTTCCACTCGCCGCCGAACTGGCTCGTGAAGGTGGTCTCGAGCTTGCGCTCGACAATGCGGTCATGACGCAGGCGGTAGGCGATCAGATCGGCGATGGCCGCGACCTTGAGCCCGTGAAGCTGCGCGAAGGCGATGAGATCGGCGCGGCGCGCCATGGTGCCGTCGTCATTCATGATCTCGCAGATCACGCCCGAGGGATTGAGCCCGGCGAGCCGTGCGATATCGACCGCGGCCTCGGTATGGCCGGTGCGGACG
>DATMZZ010000045.1:0-9409 GCA_035573175.1 Allostellaceae bacterium | reverse complement strand
TTCTGTGCGGCTGTCGCCTCAGCATCCGCGTTTGGCGTGCGAGGTTTTACTCTTTCCATCGCCAAAAGCGATAGCTATCCCGATCTAATATACCGCACCGCCTGATCGCGGCCGAAGAGGTAGAGCAGGGTCACCAGCGCTTTGCCGCGTTCGCTCGCGAGCGACGGGTCGCGGGTCATGATGAGTTGCACATCGTCGCGCGCCACGGCGAGGAGGTCGCCGTGGACGGCGAGATCGGCGAGGCGCATTTCGGGCAAGCCGCTTTGGCGCGTGCCGAGCACTTCGCCGGCGCCGCGCAGGCGTAGATCTTCCTCGGCGATGCGGAAGCCGTCATCGCTTTCGCGCAGGATCGAGAGCCGCGCTTTCGCGGTCTCGCCGAGCGGCGGCGTGTAGAGCAGCAAACAGCTCGAGGGCTGGTCGTTGCGGCCGATGCGGCCGCGGAGCTGGTGAAGCTGCGCCAGGCCGAAACGCTCGGCATGCTCGATGACCATCACCGTCGCCTCGGGCACGTCGACGCCGACTTCGACGACGGTGGTCGCAACGAGAAGATCGATGCCGGCGCCGGCGAAGCGCTCCATCACCTTATCGCGCTCATCGCCTTTCATCTGGCCATGCACCAGCCCGACGCGCTCGCCGAAGCGCTTCTTCAGCTCGTTGAAGCGGTCGGTCGCGGCTTTGAGATCGCTGAGCTCGGATTCCTCGACCAGCGGGCAAATCCAATAGATCTTCGTGCCGCTGGCAAGGGCGCGCTCGACCGCCTGGATCACCTCGGGCAGGCGCTCGATCGGCATGGTCACGGTCTTGATCGGCTTGCGGCCGGCGGGCTTCTCGTTGAGGCGCGAGGAATCGAGATCGCCATAGGCCGTCAGCATCAGGGTGCGCGGGATCGGCGTCGCAGTCATCACCAGGATATCGACGCCATTGCCTTTCTCGGCGAGGAGCATGCGCTGCTCGACGCCGAAGCGATGCTGCTCGTCGATGATGGCGAGGGCGAGGTCCTTGTATTCGACATCGTCGGAGAAGAGCGCATGCGTGCCGACGACGATATCGACGTCGCCTTGCGCCAGGAGGTGCAGCAATTGCGTGCGCGGCTTGCCTTTCTCGCGGCCGGTGAGTAGAGCGATCTTGATGCCGGAGCCTTGCGCGAGCTGTGTGAGCGTCGCGTGATGCTGCCGCGCGAGCAATTCCGTCGGCGCCATGAAAGCGGCCTGCGCGCCGGTCTCGACCGCATCGAGCATCGCTGCCAGCGCGACGACGGTCTTGCCGCTGCCGACATCGCCTTGCAGCAGCCGCATCATGCGGATCGGCTGGCGCATGTCGTTGGTGATCTCGTCGATCGCGGCTTGCTGCGAGCGTGTCAGGCTGAAGGGTAAACCAGCAAGGACTTTGCGGCGCAGATCGCCCTTGGCGATGAGGGCGCGGCCGGCGACGCGCTTCACATACTCGCGCATCAAGGCGAGGGCGAGCTGATTGGCGAGCAGCTCGTCGAAAGCGAGCCGCTGGCGCGGCAAGGTCAGCGGCGAGAGCGCGTCATCGCTTTCAGGCGCATGCACCGTGCCGAGCGCCTCGCGCCACGGCAGCCATTTCTGCTTCTTCAGATAGGCGGGGTCGAGCCATTCCGGCAGCTCGGGCGCGCGGGCGAGGGCGCCATCGACGGCGCGACCCAAGACGCGCGGCGTCAGCCCCTGCGTCAGGCCATAGACGGGCTCGATCGGCTTGAGGCTCGTCGCTTCTTCAGGCGCGACGATGTGATCGGGATGGGTGATCTGGATCTGATTGTTGTAATGCTCGACCTTGCCCGAGACGATGCGCGTTTCGCCGACCGGTAATTGCTGCTCGATCCAATCGCCGCGCACGTGGAAGAAGATGAGGAAGAGAAAGCCGGTCTCGTCGCGGCAACGCACGCGATAGGGCTGACGCGGATTATGCGGCTTCTGATGCTGGTCGATGACGATGGTGAGCGTCGCGATCTCGCCGTCCTTCGCCTCGATCACCTTCGGCTGGTGGCGGCGGTCGATGAGCCCAGTCGGCAGATGCCAGAGCAGATCGACGACCAGCGGCGCGCCGAGCTTCTCGAAGAGCTTGCCCAAGCGCGGTCCCACGCCTTTCAGCGCGGTCACGGAGGCAAAGAGAGGATTGAGCGGTGTGGGACGCACGCGCGGGTTCTATCAAGCGCGATCATCCTTGTCATTTCGCGTGGCCATTCCCACACACTCGTCCCGGCGAAGGCCGGGACCCATTTCTCACCATCGTGCTGTTGAAGAATGGGTCCCGGCTTTCGCCGGGACAGGTATTGAGGCATGCTCGGAATCCAAGGGAGGAACCATCATGCGGCGCAGCGACAGGAAAATTCTCACCAGCCATGTCGGCAGCCTGCCTTATCTGGCGGAGCTAGAGAAAGAAGCGGCCGATTATCCGGCGAAGCTGGCGAGCGCGGTCGCTGCCGTGGTCGAGAAGCAGCGCGCTTGCGGCATCGACATCGTCAATGAGGGCGAATACGCCAAGGGCGGCGATTGGCTTTCCTATATCGAGGACCGTTTCGGCGGCTTCGAGGCGCGGCCGCCCAAGCAGGGCGCGGTGCATCTCCTGGCGCAGGGCAAGGACCGCGCCGAATTCGCCGAGTTCTACAAATATGCGACCGAGAAGGGCACGCTGTTCTACGAGCCGGGCGGGCTGATCCGCCGCATGCGGCCGAGCTGGGTTTGCACCGGACCGATCACCTACAAGGCCGAGGCGGCGTTGCAGCGCGAGATCGCGTTGCTCAAGCAAGCGCTGAAGCCGGGTGAGGAGGGCTTCGTCACGACGACCGCGCCGGCGAGCCTCGAGCCCTATCGCGACAACGAATTCTATAAGAGCGAGGAGGAATTCCTCGCCGGGATCGGCGGCGCGATGCGCGTCGAATACAAGGCGATCGTCGATGCCGGATTGGTGCTGCAGGTCGACGATGCCTGGCTGCCGGCGCTCTGGGATCGCATCGGCATGGCGATGGGGCTCGACGCCTTCAAGAAGCGCTGCATGCTGCGTGTCGAGATTTTGAACGATGCACTCAAAGGCATTCCCGAGGACCGCATCCGCTATCACCTGTGCTGGGGCAGCTGGCACGGGCCGCATGCCTTCGATCTCGAGATGAAGGATTTCGTCGATGTGATGCTGGCGGTGAAGGCCGGCGCCTATTCCTTCGAAGCGGCGAATGCGCGGCACGAGCATGAATATTCGGTGTGGGAGAGCGTGAAGCTGCCGGCCGGCAAGCTCGTCCTGCCCGGTGTCATCACGCACTCGACCGACGTGATCGAGCATCCCGAGCTGGTGGCGCAACGCATCATCCGCTTCGCCAAGGTCGTCGGCAAAGAGAACGTCATCGCCAGCGCCGATTGCGGCTTCGGCGGCCGCTCGCATCCACAAATCGCCTGGGCGAAGCTGAAGGCGCTCGGCGACGGCGCGGCGCTCGCGACAAAGGCGCTCGGCTATTGATGCGAACGTCATTGCGAGCGAAGCGAAGAAATCCAGTGGCTGAGACAGACTGGATTGCTTCGGCCTTTGGCCTCGCAATGACGGTGGGGATATGAAGCAGCCCGCTGTCTATATCGTCACGAACAAGCGCAATGGCACGCTCTACACTGGCGTTACTTCGGATTTGGTGAAGCGCATCTCGCAACACCGCGAGGGCTCCACGCCGGGTTTTACCGCGCGATATGGCTGCAAATTGCTCGTTTGGTACGAGCCGTTCGAGGATATGCCGAACGCGATCGCGCGTGAGAAACAGATAAAGGCAGGACCGCGGAAGAAGAGACTGGAGCTAATTGAAGCAGCGAATTCCGACTGGCAGGACCCCTTCACAGCTCTGCTTTAGCCCTCATCGTCATTGCGAGCGAAGCGAAGCAATCCAGTAGTTGATCCAGACTGGATTGCTTCGTCGCTGCGCTCCTCGCAATGACGGTGTTTTGTCTTACGAGCGCGCTTCCGCCAATTTGAAATGCGCCGCGAGCAGCGCGGGGAACGTGGCGGGATCGCCGCGGGCCATGCCGCACTCGGTTCCGATGCCGTCGACCTTGGCGTGGCGCTTGCCGGCGGCGAGGCGGGCGGCATTGCCGGCTTCGTCGTCACGATGGATGAGGCCGAGATAAAGGTCGGTCTCGGGCTTCATCTTTAATTTTTCAAGCGGCACGAAGAAGGCTTCGTCGGTGCGCGGCTTGGGCACCGGCAGATGGAAGAATTGGATCGGCCGCTGCACGCTGGCACTGACGGCGTTGACCATCTCGACCATCAGCCCGGCGTCTTTCGGCTGCACCATATGCTCGTCCTGCGGGCTGCCGTAGCAAAGGTGATAGCCGAGCTCGACGGCGCGCGGCACCGCATCGCCGATCCTGGTCAGCACGTCGATGGCCTCGGTGCGGAAATCGACCGGACCGGCATCGTAATAGCCCTCCCAGGCGAGCACCTCCTGGCACACATCCCATTGCAGCGCGAGCCGGTCGTTGGGAATGGCCGCCGTCATCTTCGCGACCTCGCCCTGGAAATGATCGACGAGCGCCGAGAGCGTGCGCGGCCGGTCGGCGGGCACCATGTTGTTGTAGGTCGGCGCGATTGGCGTCGGCAGCGAGACCTGGAATTTGACGCCGGCCGGGATCGCACCGGCTTTCTGCATCTGCTCGAAGAGCTTCCACGACGCGATCGCCATGTCGCCATAATTGGTGACGAAGCCGCGCGCCGCCGGAACCTGTCCCGGCTTGATGCGAAGCCGCGGGATCTCGCGCACGACCTTGCCGTCCCATTGCGTGAATTTGAACGGCGGCACGTCGCTCGCGACCTCGATCGCGGGATTCTCGGCGAGCACGTCTTGCAGGAAGCGGATCCAGCTTTTGCGGATACCGGTCTCGCCATCGGGCAGACGCGCGAGATGTGCGCCGGCGCTTTGCGACAGCGTCTTGAAGACGGTCTCGCTGTCGGGCAGCGGAATGCTGCCGACAAAATGGATGATCGGCTTGGTAGCAGTCATCGGCACGCTCCTCCCTATTGATTGAGGCTAACTGTAGCGCGGCGCTTCGCAACTGGGTATGCGCGCCGGAAAGCCACGGTTTCCCAAATTTTTTCGCTGTAGAGGTAGCGATCGATGCACGCTGTGTATTTCGCTCCCTAAGTAGCCTATAGGCAAGCTGCGCTCGCGGCGCTTTTCGATCGCGGCGATGTCGGCGCGCAAAATGGTTGGTCAAGATCATGCAATTAATGCCGCGCCTGATGCTGTCCGATCGTTTCGCCGTTTGGGTTCCGCCACTCGCGGTCGGCGCTGTCGCCTTGGTGCTGCGTCTCTATGGCTTGGCGGACAAGCCGCTTTGGCTCGACGAAGTCGCAACCCTCCACCGCGCGACCATCGGCTTTTCGGCGATGATCGCCGAAGCCCTGCACAGCAAGCATTATCCGACCTATTTCGCGCTGCTGTGGCTGGTGGCGAAGCTCGGGGTCTCGACCTGGCTGTTGCGTCTGCCATCCGCGATCTTCGGCGCGATCGCCACGGCGCTGGTCGTGGTAATCGGGCGTGAAGCCGACAAGCCGCGCACTGGCATCGCCGCCGGCTTGCTGCTCGCGCTGTCGCCGTTCGATGTGCAATACGGCCAGGAGGCGCGCTCCTATACGCTGGTCGCGGCACTGATCCTCGTTGCGCTGTGGGGGCTGGTGCGCCTAGCTCGCCAGACAACCGCGCGTCAGGCCACCGCGCGCGAGCCGCAGCCAAGCGTGCGCGGCGCCTGGCTCGCCTATGGCGGCGGCACGTTGGCAGCGCTCTGCGTGCTGAATGTCGCGATGCCGTGGCTGGTCGCTTCGAATATCGCGGCGGCGGCGATCGCGTGGCGGGCGCGCGAGCGGCGCGCGGCTTTCTTGAAGCGCTGGGCGTTGGTGCAGGGCATCATCCTCGCGCTGTGGCTGCCGGCGCTCGGCGCCGTGCTCTATGACAGCAAAGGCGCCGCGCTCGAAGGACCAGGCTGGGCGCTGCACGAGAAATGGTCCGCACTCTGGTCGATCATCGGTCCGGTCTATCTCGATCGCATCTCCGCGTTCATCACTTACGATGTGCTGCCGGCCGCGGTTCCCGGCTTGTCTCTGCTTATCGCGGCGCTCGCGGCCTATGGGGCGTGGCGGCTACGTCAGAAGCCACACGCGCTCATCGTCATCGGCTGCGCCGCCTGCGTGCTGCCGCTGCTGCTGTTGCTCGTCTCGCGTGTCACGCCGGTGCTGGTGCCGCGCTATTTCGCCTGGAGCGCGGCGCCGTTCTTCATTCTCGCCGGCGCCGGCATCGCGCGCCTTACCGCGTGGCGCTACGCCGCCGCGCTCGCCGCGTTCGTGCTCGTCGCGTTGATCAATCTCGAGCCCTATTACCACGCCGAGACCAAGCCGCGCTGGGATATCGCGACGGCGCGGCTTGCCGCCGAGACGCAGCCGGGCGATGTCGTGTTGTTCAACTCGTGGAATGCGTATTACGTCGCGACCGTGGCCTTTGCGAAGCAGAGCGGGCTCGATCGGCAGCATCTCGCTCTGACCTGGCATCCGGACGATGCGGCGCGCTTCGAGCCGGGCCATCCGCTCTGGGTCGTCTTCGGTCGCGCGGGGCAAGGCCAGATGGACCGGCCGGCGGATTATGTCGCGCTGCTGTCGCGGCTCGGCCGGCCGGCGAGTGAGGAGAAGATCGGCCGCTATATCACGATCTGGCGCTTCGCCGCGCCGAATGCGGTGGCGAATGCGGCAGATACAAGCGAGGACGGGAAGCCTAATTAACGCGAGTTTTCGTGCCGCTTAGCGTCACCGAAGGATGGCAGGGCGCGTTCGGATTGCAGATCGGTCCGGCGGCGCCGTCCGGCGCATGGATATCGGCGAAGCGTACGCCCTCGATATCGTCGAACCAGAAGAGCGGTGCGTTGCTTGCCGTTGTTGCTGCGGCGAGCGCTTTGGCCGGCACTGTCGATTTCAGCCGCAGCCCATCGATCGCAAGGTTCTCGACATGGCGCGCGAAGAGGAAGCGCGCCGGCAGCGGGCCGAACATGCCGGCCTCGGGATAATCGCCGGCTTTCTCCGGTGGCACGGCGTCGCTCCCGGCGAAAGCGGCCGCGAGGGGAATCCAACCACCGCCTTCTTGCGGCACCGGCGCGGCGCGGCGCACCAGTTCGATATTGCGCAGCGTGACATCCGCGATGCGGTGGCCCGGAATGCCGGCGATCGTCACCGGCATGCGGAAGCCGTCGCAGGCGAGATTCTCGACCGTGACGCCGGCGAAGCGCTCGACCTTCGCGCCTTCCGGTGCGCGCAAGCGGCTGCCGAGGCGCAGAAGGAGAGGCGCGTCCTGTATGTTGCGCATCGCGATATCGCGCAGCGACACATGGGTAAGCGCACCGCCATCGACGGTGAGAAGCGGAATGCCGAGCGCATTCCAGATGATGCAATTCTCGACCGAGACGCGATCGAAACCCCAACAGGATTCGGTGCCGATCTTGATGCGCGCTTTCATGCCGTCGGCGGCGCCGATAGCGATGCGGCGCCCGTCCACCAAGGTGCCCGGCTTGAAGCCGCCGGTAACGAGGCAGCGGCGGATCTGCACATTGCTCGTCGGCCGGCTATAGCCGAGCGCGTTCGACGATTTGAGCACGATGCTGTCGTCATGTGGCGTGTTGAAGGCGCTGTCCTCGACGACGACGTTCTCGCAGCAATCGATATCGATGCCGTCGCGGCCGACATCGACGAGCAGACGGCTAACGTGCAGATCGCTGACGCCCGTAGCAAGGATCGCGATATGGGGACTGCCGATCAGCGTGAAGCCGCTGAGGCTGACATTGCGGCATTCCTTCAGCGCGATGATCTTGTCGGCGCCGCCGTGTCTCGCGCTGGCATAGCTGAACTCGCCGCGGCTCAACCCATCGCCGCAGATAACGCCCGGCCCGGCGATGGCGACATCTTTGACGCCAACGCCGCAGATCATGCTGTTATGCCAATGGCTGTGGCCGAAATCCTGATACCGGTCCCAGCGGTTCGGCTGGAAGGGATCGTATTGCCCGGTCGGCGCGGCGCGCAGCACGGCGCCGCGCTCGAGATAGAGCGTGATGCCGTCGCGCAGATGGATGGTGTGGCAAAGGTAATCGCCGGCGGGAATGCGCACGATGCCGCCGCCCTTCGTCGCTGTGGCGTCGATTGCGGCGTTGATCGCCGCGGTGTCGGAGTTGTTGTCATTGCCGGTCGCGCCATAGACGCGTACATCGGTTCCGATGGAGGGAGCGGCACGAAGGGCTTTTGCCGCCAGCGCGGAAGACAGCGTCGCGAGCGCGGTCGCGCGCAAGAAGTCGCGTCGGGTGCGAGACGGGCAGGATCGCATGGAACCGCGCAGTTATCAGGCGATTGTTGCTGCTAACCTATCGGAAAAGCCGCGACGACGGAGCAACCATGATCGGGTGCTACCGGCGCAGATTGCCGCAGGCGTCGCTGTAATGTTTCGCCCCGATAGCGTGCAAGCCCGCGGCAAAGCCTTCGGTTTCCGCGCCATTTCCGGTCCGATTGCGCGATGCGGCGGAGCGGGCGTAGACTTTCGGCCAGCCGCTCAAACTCAGAACATGCGGCTTAGGGGGAGGACAGATGATGCGCGCAAAGAAGCTTGTCGCCTGCATTGCGGCTGCGATCGCCGGGGTGTTGCTGGCACCGGCCGTCCATGCCGATCCGGTGAAGATCCGACAGTCTTACATCGTATCCGTCGCGAATTGGGCGACGATCCTCTTCGCCAAGCCGGAAATGGCGAAGCATCTCGGCAAGAGCTACACCTTCGAGCCGGTCCATTTCCAGTCGACGCCGACGCTGATTCAGGCGCTCGCCGCAAACGAGATCGAGATCGCCAATCTCGGCTTCACCTCGCTGCCGCTCGCCATCACCAATGCGAAGATGAGCGATCTCAGGATCATCGCCGACGAGCTGCAGGACGGCGTCTCCGGCTATTACAGCAACCAATATATGGTGCTGAAGGACAGCCCGATAAAAAAAGTCGAGGACCTCAAACGCAAGGTGCTGGTGACCAACGGCTATGGCAGCGGCACTGACATCCCGCTGCGCATCATGCTGGCCAAGCACGGCCTCAACGACAAGAAAGACGTCAACATCATCGAAGCGCCGATCCCGACGATGGGCGCGATGCTCAACGAGAAGAAGGCCGATCTCATCGCTTGGGTGCTGCCTTTCACCGCCAATACGCAGGCGACCGCGAATCTGCGCACGCTTTTCACCGCGGGCGATGCGGTGGGCGTGAATCAGCTCGGCATGTGGGTGGCGAAGAGCGAATTCATCGCCAAGAACCGCGCCGCGCTGACCGATTTCCTGGAAGACGCGCTGCGCGCCGAGCGCTGGTATTTCGATCCCGCGAACCATGACGAGGCCGTGAAGATCGCGG
>DATMZZ010000044.1:0-11583 GCA_035573175.1 Allostellaceae bacterium | reverse complement strand
GCCATGCCGCCCGACTCTCGTTTTGTTGCTTCTTTTCTCGCGACCTATCGTGGTTCAACTGCGGCGCTTTCGCAAGGCGGCGTTGTTGCGACACATTCGGCGCTTCGCTAGTTTGTGGCGTTCCTAAAGCGCGGGAGGGGTGGCCGAGCGGTCGAAGGCGCACGCTTGGAAAGCGTGTATACGGGAAACCGTATCGTGGGTTCGAATCCCACTCCCTCCGCCAGCCTTGCGCTCTTCGACGAACCCAGCCCGTCGACCCACGATGGGCGACGAGAAAAAGAAGCAGCGAAGCGAGAGTCGGGCGGTATGGCGAGTGAAGAATTGGTGACGATCGGCGGCGCGGAGATCGAAGTGGTGCGCCGCGGCAACGGCAAGCCGCTGTTGCTTCTCCCCGGTGAAGACATGCTGGAAGCCGAGTCCGCCTTCGTCGCGGGGCTGGCGAAGAAATTCGAGGTTACCCTCGTTTCGCCGCTCGGTTTCGGCCGCTCCAGCCGGCCCGATTGGCTGACCCAGCCGGCGGATCAGGCCTATCTCCTCTTATCGCTCCTCAAAAAGCTCGGCCTCACGCGCGTGCCGGCGATCGGCTGCTCCTTCGGCGGTTGGGTCGCCGCCGAGACGGCGGTGATGGACGATGATTGCTTCTCGCGCCTCGTACTGATCGATCCTTACGGCGTGAAGCTCGGCGGTCCGACCGAGCGCGATTTCGCCGACATCTATCAGCTCGGACCGGCGAAATCGGCGGCGCTGAAATTCCGCGCGCCGGAGACGATGAAGCGCGACTTCAGCACGCTCGGCGACGAGGAACTTGGCCGCATCGCGCGCAACCAGGAATCCTTCGCGCGTTTCGGCTGGGAGCCCTATCTCCACAATCCGAAGTTGAGACATCTGCTTTATCGCGTCACGGCGCCGACCCTCATTCTTTGGGGCGAGCAGGACGGCATCGCCGGGGTCGATTACGCGCGCGGCTTCGCGAAGCTCATCCTCGATGCGCGCGTCGCGACCATCGCCGACGCCGCGCATTATCCGCATATCGAGCAGCCCGACGCCGTACTGCGTTACGTCACCGAATTCCTGGGAGATGCGAAATGAGAGCTTGGCACTTCACGGAAATGCCCTATCCGCATTATCCGCAGGACGAGCCCGCCACGCGCATCAATCTGCCGAACAAATTCTTCGATCCGAAACTCGGCGCCGAGCTCTATAACCGCTATCTCGACGAGCATATGGTCGCCGACGAGCTCGGCCTCGACATCATGCTCAACGAGCATCACCAGACGCCGAGCTGCATCGATACCTGCGCGCCGCTGACCGCGGCGATCCTCGCGCGCCAGACGAAGAACGCGCGTATCTGCATCCTCGGCAATCCGATCGGCCATCGCAACGATCCGATCCGTGTCGCCGAAGAGATGGCGATGATCGATTGCATCTCGCACGGCCGTCTTGAATGCGGCTTCGTGCGCGGCGTGCCCTATGAGGTCTACGCCGCCAACACCAACCCGACCTATACCGGCGAGAAGCTGTGGGACGGCATCGATCTCGTCACGCAAGCCTGGCGCGCGGTCGACGCGCCCTTCAATTACGAAGGCCGTTTCTGGCATCGCCGTAGCATCAATGTCTGGCCGCGGCCGCTGCAGGCGCCGCATCCGCAGATCTGGGTGACGGGATCGAGTGATCTCGAGACGCCGCGGCGCTGCGCCGAACGCGGCTGGGTGTTCGCGAATTTCCTGCTGCCGCATGACAAGGTGAAGCCGCTCTTCGACACCTATCGCAAGCATTTCGTCGAGCATGGCCTGCCGGGCGGCGGCGGTTGCGCCTATATGCCCCTGGTTCATGTCGCCGATTCCGACAGCGAGGCCGATAAGGGCGCGGAGGAGCTCCGCTGGTATCTCACGGCGCCGCGCGCCGAGCCGCATTTCCGCAACCCGCCCGGCTATATGCCGGTAATCGCGAATGTGAAGGCGATGCGCGCGACGCAAGGACCCAACGAACGCGCGGCGCGCACCGCATCGCTCGACTGGCTGCGCGATCAAGGCATTCTTATCAGCGGCACGCCCGACAATGTCGTGAAGCAGATCAAGCGCTTCTACGATCTCGTCGGCGGCTTCGATCATCTCCTGATGATGGACCACGCCGGCTTCATGGAGCATGAGCGCACCGTCAAGGCGATGACGCTCTTTGCCCGTGAAGTCTATCCGCAGATCAAAGACCTGCCGCGCACCGCGCCGCTGAAAGTCGCCCGCGCCGCTGCGGAGTAGGCGCACCATCTATCCACGTCATTGCGAGGAGCAACGCGACGAAGCAATCCAGAGGATCACGTGAGATTCTGGATTGCTTCGCTCCTGAGCTTGTCGAAGGGGCTCGCAATGACGAGTGCTTAAGGCCTATCGCAGGAGAATGGTCACTTCGCGCCGACGCCGAACATCGGCTTGGCGCGCTCGATCACGGCCGGCGGGATCTTGTCGATCTGCTTGATCGTATCGACGATCTGCTCCACGCCGAGCGGGTGGATTTCGAGATTCTCCTTCTTCGCTTCGGCGAGGAGCGCCGGATCGGCGAGCGCGGATTTGAAGGCGGTGCGTAAAGCCTCGAGCCGCGCCGCCGGCACAGCGGGTGGCGCCATGAACGGCCGACCGAAATACCACGGGCCCGCCAGCAGCATCAGCAATTGCCGATCCCCCTCGTTCTTCACGAGAGCGAAGGCATTCGGCACATCGGGCATGTCCGGATCAGGAGCCAGATTCGCGCGCACGGGAATCTGCAATTGCTTCGCCTGATAGGTCGACCAGAAGGTCGATTTCAGCGTCATCGCCATGACGCCGCAGAAGCCCTGCACCTCGCCGCGCTCCGCCGCTTGGCGCAATTCGCCGAGATTCGTATAGCCGGGCACGATCTTGAAATCCAAATGCAGCACCGCCTCGAAGACGCGATCGCCGGCATAGGTGCCGCCGGTCGTTGCCGTGCTGCCGACGGTGAAATGCTTCGATTGCAGATCGGCGAGCGTGAGCGGCTTATCCGTCCAGAAGCCGCAATTGTAATAGTCGGTCGTCATACTGCCGATCCAGTTGAGCTTCAGCGGATCGAAATTGGCGACTTCGGGCTGCAGCATGTGCTGCACCGTGGTGACCGGATTGATCATGCCCAGCACCGTGCCGTCGCGCGGCGCGGCCTTGTTCACGTAGTTGAGCGCGACGAGGCTGCCCGCGCCCGGCATGTTCTGTGCGATGATCGTCGGCTCGCCCGGGATATGCGGCCCCATGAAACGCGCGAGCAGCCGCGCATAGATGTCGAAGCCGTCGCCGACGCCGAATCCGACGATGATCCGCAGCGTCTTGCCGTGATAGAAATCGGCGACCGGATCGGCGGCCCGCGCCGGCGTCGCGACGATCGCAGCCAACAACGCGACCAGCGCGATGGGCCCAATTTTCTTCGTCATCTCGGCGTCCTCCCTATTCCATTTTTTACTCGCAAGCAGGGCAAGCGTAACCCTGGCTTAACCTATAAACCTTCAAGACCTCGCGTTTTCAACCCTATCTTGGTTGCACAAAATCGCGGCCTCGTTCACGATATATCACATCATGATAGGCCGGTTTCTCGGTTGGGCGTTTTTGTTCGTGGCTGCCGCCGTTCTGGTGCGAGACGGCTTGGCTTGGCGCGACACCGAATTCTTGCGGCCCGAGACCTTCAACGCCCTTTGGTACGATCTCAGTGCCGGCAGCCTCGGCATCTTCCGTGGCGACGTGCTGCACACGATGCCCTGGCTCTGGATCTATCTGCTGGCGCCGGTGCTATCGCTCTGGGCGGCGCCGGTGATGCTCGTGCTTTCGATGACGCTGCTCTGGGCCAGCCGCGCCGGCGGACGCCGCCGGCGTTAATCGACAAGCCGCGGTAAGCGGCCACCGCGTGAAATTGCATGATATGCCGGGCGCAACCTCCGCCCGGCCGCAGCGTTCCTGCTCTACCTACATCGGCGCAGTTTCCGTTTTCGCTTTTGACGCGCCGTGCCCCTTCAAGGAGCACCGGATGGATACGCTCGCAACCGTGTCGATGCCGCAGACAGTGCGCCGTTCGCGCGTCCGCGAGGGCCGCGCCGATCCGCTGGGCGCGACCTGGGACGGGCTGGGGGTCAATTTCGCGCTGTTCTCCGCGAATGCGAGCAAGGTCGAGCTCTGCCTCTTCGACAATAACGGCGAGCGCGAGATCGAGCGGATCGAAATGCCGGAATTCACCAACGAAGTGTGGCACGTCTATCTGCCGGATGCGCGGCCCGGCACGCTCTATGGCTACCGTGTCCACGGTCCGTACGAACCCGAGCAGGGTCACCGGTTCAATCCGAACAAGCTGCTGCTCGATCCGTATGCCAAATCGATCGTCGGCGCACTGAAATGGGATCCGGCGATCTTCGGCTATCAGATGGAAAGCGGCGATGACCTGACTTTCGACGATCGCGACAGCGCACCGTTCATGCCGTGCTCGCGCGTGATCGATCCCGCTTTCACCTGGGGCGAGGATCGCCCACCGCGAACGCCGTGGCGAAACACGGTGATCTACGAGGCGCATGCCCGCGGCTACACCATGCTGCATCCGGACATGCCGAAAGAGCTGCACGGGACGTTCCGCGGCCTGACCGAACCGGCGGTGCTCGATCATATTCGCAGGCTTGGCGTCACCGCGATCGAATTGCTGCCGACGCATACCTTCGTCGACGACAGCTCTTTGCTCGACAAGGGGCTGAAGAATTATTGGGGATACAACACGATCTCTTTCTTCTCGCCGGCGCGGCGCTACGCCAGCGTGCCGGATTTCGCCTTCTCCGAATTCAAGGAGATGGTCGCGCGGTTTCACGATGCCGGCATCGAGGTCATCCTCGACGTCGTCTACAACCACACAGCGGAAGGCAATGAGCGCGGGCCGACGCTCTGTTTCAAAGGCATCGACAACGCATCTTATTATCGGCTGCTGCCTGACAAGCCGCGCCACTACATCAACGATACCGGGACCGGCAACACGCTGAACCTGTCACATCAGCGCGTGCTGCAGCTCGTCACCGACTCGCTGCGCTACTGGGTGCAGGAGATGCATGTCGACGGCTTCCGCTTCGACCTCGGCACGATCCTCGCGCGCGAGCCCTATGGTTTTGACGAGGGTGGCCGCTTTCTGGACTCCTGCCGGCAGGACCCTGTCCTTTCTTCCGTCAAGCTGATCGCCGAGCCTTGGGATTGCGGACCGGGCGGCTATCAGGTCGGGCGCTTCCCCCCGGGCTGGGCGGAGTGGAATGACCGCTTCCGCGACACCGTACGCGCCTTCTGGAAAGGCGATGAAGGCACGCTCGCCGATTTCGCGACGCGCATCACCGCCTCGGGCGATCTCTTCAACCGTCGCGGCCGCAAGCCATCCGCCTCGGTCAATTTCGTGACCGCGCATGACGGATTCACGCTGAACGACGTGGTTTCTTACAACGATAAGCACAACGAGGCGAATGGCGAGGACAATCGGGACGGCCATTCCGATAACCGTTCTTGGAATCACGGCGTTGAAGGCCCGACCGATGATCCGAATATCATCGCGCTGCGCGAGCGGCAGAAGCGCAACATGCTGGCGACGCTGCTGCTTTCCCAAGGCACGCCGATGATTCTCGCCGGCGACGAGTTCGGCCGCACGCAGCACGGCAATAACAACGGCTATTGCCAGGACAATGAAATCTCCTGGGTGCATTGGGAGCATGATGAGAACGGACAGAAGCTCACACGCTTCGTGCAGCGGCTCGCGGCCCTGCGCCGCCGCTATCCGGTCCTGCGGCAGAACCGTTTCCTGAAGGCGCAATGGAACGAGGAGATCGGGGTGAAGGATGCAACCTGGCTCGATCCCAGCGGCAAGGAAGTAGCCCAAGAGCAGTGGCAGGATTCGAAGGCGCGCTGTATCGGCCTGATTCTCGACGGACGCGCCCAGCAATCCGGCATTCCACAGCGCGGCAGCGAGGCGACTTTGCTGCTCATCGCCAACGCCTATCACGATGTGGTTGTCTTCACCCTGCCCAAGGTGCCGGGCGGGCGCGACTGGGTCCGGCTGATCGACACCAACCAGCCCGAGGAATACGACGAGGTCGACGAGGCGGGGCGGCTAGCGTTCGGCCATCGCTATGAGGTGACCGGACGCTCGCTGCTGCTATTGCTGTTGCGGCCCGCGCGCACGACGCGGCCGGGAGGCACGAAAGGCGCTACTCGTCGCCCATCTTGAGGGCCGCCAAGAAGGCGGATTGCGGAATTTCGACCTGGCCGTATTGGCGCATGCGCTTGCGCCCTTCTTTCTGCTTTTCGAGCAGCTTGCGTTTGCGCGTGATGTCGCCGCCATAGCATTTGGCGAGCACGTCTTTGCGGAGCGCCTTCACCGTCTCGCGGGCGATGATCTTGCCGCCGATCGCGGCTTGAATGGCGATCAGGAACAATTGCCGCGGGATCAGCTCTTTCAGCCGCTCGCACAGCGCGCGGCCGCGGCGCTCGGCGTTGGAGCGATGGACGATGATCGCCAGCGCGTCGACCGGGTCGCCGTTGACGAGAATGTTCAACAGAACAAGATCGCCTTCTTCGTAGCCCTCGAGCTGATAGTCGAAGCTGGCATAGCCGCGGCTGACCGATTTGAGGCGATCGTAGAAATCGAACACGACCTCGTTGAGCGGCAGGCGATAGACCAGCATCGCGCGCTTGCCGGCATAGGTCAGCTCTTTTTGGATGCCGCGCCGCTCCTCGCAGAGTGCGAGGATCGAGCCGAGATATTCGTCCGGTACCAGGATCGTCGCCGTGATCCACGGCTCTTCGATGTGATCGATGCGCACCGGATCCGGCATATCGACCGGATTGTGGAGCTGCATCATCGTACCGTTGGTGAGATGGATGTGATAAACGACCGACGGCGCCGTCGCGATCAGATCGAGATCGAATTCGCGCTCGAGCCGTTCCTGGATGATTTCGAGATGCAGAAGCCCCAGGAAGCCGCAGCGATAGCCAAAGCCCAATGCAACCGAGGTCTCCGGCTCGTATTCGAAGCTCGAATCGTTGAGGCGGAGCTTCGCGAGGCTGTCGCGCAGCTTCTCGTAATCGGCGGCGTCGGTCGGAAAGAGGCCGCAGAACACCACCGGCTGGACCGGCTTGAACCCCGGCAGCGGCTCGGCGGCGAGGCGCTTCTCGTCGGTGATGGTGTCGCCGACCTTACAATCGGCGACCGTCTTGATGCCGGCGGTGATGAAGCCGACCTCGCCGGGTCCGAGCTCGGGCACGGTCACGCCTTTGGGCGTGAAGACACCGACCCGCTCGACCGAATGGGTGGCACCGGTCGCCATCATGCGGATCTTCATGCCGGCTTTGAGCACGCCGTCCTTCACCCGCACCAGGATGACGACGCCGAGATAGGAATCGTACCAGCTGTCGACGAGCAGCGCCTTCAACGGCGCCTCGGCATCGCCTTTGGGCGGCGGCAGACGCTCGACCAGCGCCTCGAGCACGCCTTCGATGTTGAGGCCGGTCTTGGCCGAAATCTCGACCGCGTTGGACGCATCGAGGCCGATCACATCCTCGATCTGCTCCTTCACCCGCTCCGGCTCGGCCGCGGGCAAGTCGATCTTGTTGAGCACCGGCACGATTTCATGCCCGGCGTCGATCGCCTGATAGACATTGGCGAGGGTCTGCGCCTCGACGCCCTGGCTGGCATCGACCACGAGCAGCGAGCCTTCGCAGGCGGCGAGCGAGCGGCTCACCTCATAAGCGAAGTCGACATGGCCGGGCGTGTCCATGAGATTGAGCTCATAGCTCTCGCCGTTCTTGGCCTTGTAATTGAGGCGCACGGTCTGCGCCTTGATCGTGATGCCGCGCTCGCGCTCGATATCCATGGAATCGAGCACCTGGTCGCGCATCTCGCGCTCGCTCAAACCGCCGCAATATTGAATCAACCGGTCGGCGAGGGTCGACTTGCCGTGGTCGATATGCGCGATGATGGCGAAATTTCGGATATGCCGAAGATCGGTCATGGCCTGGCGCCAAACATAGGGAATACCATGGGGTGCCGCAACGGGCGCGGGCGCCTAAGCCGTTGAAAATTCCGGAATTCCGCGCGAAAGGGGTGCTTACGGCGAAAAACCGCGGGGCGGCGGCGCCGTCGGGTGCTCCTCGGCGTCGACCCAATCGGTAAATTTCATCACCGAGGCATCGAGATCGTTGGCCAGCTTGTCGACCATCGAGTGATGCTCCGGCCGTGCCCCCTGACCCTGCACGGTCGCCATGGCGTCGCTGAGCTCGCGATGCCGCGCCTCAAGCGCGGCGAGCTCGGTCCGCAACTCCTGCTCCCGGCTCGTCCCGGTTTTGACGCGCCGGCGCAAGTCATTGATGCGCCCACCGAGGTCATCAACACGCCGTTGCATCGCACCGAGGTCGATCGAATCCGCCATTTTAGGTTCTCCTGCTGCTCTCTCCTTCCTTAAACACCCGAACGGGCGCGAGCGTTCGCACGCCGGCAGGAGAGAGATACCGATAGGAGAGATATGGGGACGGAGATCAGCGGCGGAGCGTGCCGCCGGTGGCTTTCTCGGCCGCGGCGATCAGCTTCTGGCTGAAAGCGTCGATCGCTTCGTCGGTCAGCGTCGCCTCGACCGGTTGCAGCACGACCGTGATGGCGAGCGATTTCTTGCCCGAATCGACGCCCTTGCCGCGATAGACATCGAACAGCCGGACATCGGCGATGAGCTTCTTGTCGATTCCGCGCGCGGCGCGCAGCAGCGTCTCGGCGGCCACACTTTCATCGACAACGAACGCGAAATCGCGCTCGACCGGCTGGAAGGGCGAGAGGATCAGCAGCGGCCGCGCCTTGCCCGAGCGCGCCCGCGGCGCCGGCACGGCATCGAGGAACACCTCGAACCCGGCCGCCGGGCCGGTGATGCCCATCGCGGCGAGGATGCCGGGATGGATTTCGCCGAATTGCGCCAGCGGCTTGTTGCCTTGTTTCAGGACACCTGAGCGGCCCGGGTGATACCAGCCGGGCGCATCGGCGCTGACTTGCAGGCTTTCGCCCGCGACGCCGGCAGCGCTGAGCGCGGCGAGCGCATCGGCCTTGGCGAGCATCGCATCGACCGGCCGGCCAGGATCGTCCCAGCGTTTCGCGCCGGTATTGCCGTTGCGCAGCCCGGTCGCGGTCGCGATCTGTCCTTCGGGCGTATCGTCCTTGTAGAAGGGTCCGATCTCGAACAGCGCGCCATTGGCAAAGCCGCGATCGGCATTGCGCTGCGCCGCCGCCAGCAGATTCGGCAGGATCGACGGCCGCATCACATCGAGATCGGCACTGATCGGATTGGCGAGGGTGAGCGCTTCGCTGCCGCCGTTGAAAAGCTCAGCCTGCGCGCGCGGCAGGAACGAGAAGGTCACCGCTTCAACCAGCCCACGCGATGCGAGGGTGCGCCGCACCTGCACGGCGCGGCGTTGCGCGGCGGTGAGCGCCGGCTTCGGCAGCACGCTGTCGCGCGTCAGCGGTACGACCGGGATCTCCTCATAGCCGCGCATGCGGAGAATCTCTTCGACGAGATCGGCCTCGCCCTCGATATCGGCGCGCCAGGACGGCGCCTCGACGGCAAAGCCATCGCCCGCATTCTCGATCTTGCAGCCGAGATCTGCGAGGATGCGGCGCTGATCGGGTGCCGAGATTCCGACACCGCCGAGAGTCTCGACGCGATCGGCGCGCAGATGATAGCGACGATGCCAATCCGGCACGGCACCTGAAGTCGTGACCTTGCTGGGCGTGCCGCCACACATCTCGATGATCAGCCGCGTCGCGATCTCGAGACCGGGCGCGGTGAATTCCGGATCGATGCCGCGCTCGAAACGATAGCGCGCGTCGCTTTGCAATTGCAGCTTGCGCCCCGTCGCGGCGGTGCGCACAGGATCGAAGAGCGCCGCCTCGATGAAGACACTCACCGTCGCATCGCCGCACGCGCTGCTCTCGCCGCCGATCACGCCGCCGAGACTGAGCGCGCCGCTCTGATCGGCGATCACCGTCATGCTGTCATCGAGCGCGTAGGTCTTGCCGTTGAGCGCCGCGAGTTGCTCGCCGGCACGGCCGCCGCGCAAGGTCAGATCGCCCTGCAGCTTGTCGGCATCGAAGACATGCAGCGGCCGGTCGAGATCGTAGGTGAGGAAATTCGTCACATCGACCAGCGCCGAGATCGGCCGCAACCCAATCGCGGTCAGGCGATCCTGCAGCCAGCGCGGGCTCGGCCCATTCTTCACGCCGCGAATGAGCCGCCCAAGAAAGAGTGGACAGGCTTTCGCATCCGGTCCTTCGAGATGCACCTTGATCGGCGACTCGAATTGGCCCGCGATGGCGGCGGTATCGATGGCTTTCAGCTTGCCGAGACCCGAGGCTGCGAGATCGCGCGCGAGGCCGCGCACGCCCAAGCAATCGGCGCGGTTCGGGGTAATCTTCACATCGAGCACGGGATCGTCGAGACCCATTGCTTCGGCGAAGCTCACGCCCGGTTTCAGATCGCCCGGCAATTCGATGATGCCTTCGTGATCCTCGCTGAGCTTCAGCTCGTAGCCGGAGCACATCATGCCGTTGGATTTGACGCCGCGAATCTCGCCGACCTTCAACACCATGCCGTTGCGCGGAATGGTGACGCCCGGCGACGCGAACACGCCGGTGAGGCCGGCCCGCGCATTGGGCGCACCGCACACGACCTCGACCACGCCCTTGCCGGCGTCGACTTGCAGCAGCCGTAGGCGATCGGCGTTGGGATGCGGCTTGGCATCGACGACATGGCCGATGACGAAGCCGGCGAGGTCCTTGGCGCGATTCTCGATCGATTCGACTTCGAGGCCGAGCATGACCAATCGGCGCACGATCTCATCGAGCGGCGCGTCGGTCTCGAGATGCGTTTTGAGCCAGCCGAGCGTCGTCTTCATCGCGTGCCCGAAACGAGTGACGGCACATCAAGAGGCAGGAAGCCGTAATGCCGGAGCCAGCGCAGATCGCTTTCATAGAAAGTGCGCAGATCGGGGATGCCGTATTTCAGCATCGCGATTCGCTCGATCCCCATACCGAAGGCGAAGCCCTGATACTCGGTGGGATCGAGGCCGCAATTGGCGAGCACTTTGGGATGCACCATGCCGCAACCCAAAATCTCGAGCCAATCGGCCCCGGCACCGATTTTGAGGCCGCCGCCTTCGCGTGAGCAGCCGATATCAACCTCGGCCGAGGGCTCGGTAAAGGGGAAATAGCTCGGGCGGAAACGCACCGGCAGATCGTCGACATCGAAGAAGGTGCGGCAGAATTCGATGAGACAGCCTTTGAGATGCCCCATATGGATATTCTTCTCGATCACCAACCCTTCGACCTGATGGAACATCGGCGAATGGGTCGCGTCGTGATCGCTGCGGAAGGTGCGGCCGGGGACGATGATGCGGATCGGCGGCTTCACCGCCCGCATGGTGCGGATCTGCACCGGCGAGGTATGCGTGCGCAGCACCCGCCGGCTGCCGTCCGGCCGCTCGGGCAAATAGAAGGTGTCCTGCTCCTGCCGCGCCGGATGCTCGGGCGGGATGTTGAGCG
>DATMZZ010000043.1:0-6311 GCA_035573175.1 Allostellaceae bacterium | reverse complement strand
TTGCGTGCTGCTTCTTTTCTGCCTTCTGGTTCTCTGGGTGCCGATCTACAACCGCACCGAGCCGAGCTTCATCGGACTGCCGTTCTTCTACTGGTTCCAGCTCCTGCTGGTGCTCGTAGGCGCCGCGCTGATCGGCATCGTCTATTTCGCCACCGAAAAAAAATAAGAACAGGGAGAAATCGCGATGGCGGACGTCAACTGGACCATTCTCACCATCTTCGTGGCGCTGTTCGGCTTCATTTCCTGGCTTGGCTTCGTCTCGGCGCGCTGGCGGCGGGGCGATCTCGATATGCTCCATGAATGGGGCCTTGGTGGCCAACGCTTCGGCACGATCGTCGCGTGGTTCTTGATCGGCGGCGATCTCTATACCGCCTACACTTTTGTCGCGATTCCGGCACTCGCCTATGGGGCGGGCGCGGTTGCGTACTTCGCCATCCCCTACGCGGTCGTGATCTATCCGCTGCTGTTCGTCATTTTCCCGCGCATGTGGCAGGTCTGCCACAACCATGGCTACATCACCGCGGCGGATTTCGTCCGCGGTCGTTTCGGCAATCGCTGGCTCGCCCTCGCGGTCACGCTGAGCGGCATCGTGGCGACCATGCCCTATATCGCGCTGCAGCTCGTCAGCCTGCAGGTGATCATCGGCGGCATGGGGATTTCGGGAAGCGGCTGGGCGAGCGAGATCCCGCTGATCATCGCCTTCATTATCCTCGCCGCCTTCACCTATACCAGCGGGCTGCGCGCGCCGGCATCGATCGCGATCGTGAAGGACGTGCTGATCTACATCACCGCTTTTGCCGCGATCATCGTGATCCCGATCGAGCTCGGCGGCTTCAGTAAGATTTTCGCCGCCATTCCCGAGACCAAGCTGCTGCTCGCCACACCGCCCGCGAACAGCACCGGCTCCTACGGCGCCTATGCCACCCTCGCGCTCGGCTCGGCGCTGGCGCTGTTCCTTTACCCGCATTCAATGACCGGCATCCTCAGCGCGAGTAGCGCGCATGCGGTGCGGCGCAACGCCGCGCTGTTACCGGCCTATTCGTTTTTGCTGGGCTTGTTGACCTTGCTTGGCTTCTTCGTCATCGCGGCCGGCGTCGATAAGCTGCCGGAATTCGCGCCGGGCTTCGCCCAGTTCAAGGCGAATTTCGCCGCGCCGGCGATCCTGCTCTGGGCGTTTCCATCCTGGTTCGTTGGCATCGCGTTTGCCGCGATCGGGATCGGCGCGCTCGTGCCAGCGGCGATCATGTCGATCGCCTCGGCCAATCTCTATGCCCGCAATATCCACCGCGAATTCATCAACCCCTCGATCTCGGGCAGGGACGAGGCGCAGATCGCGAAATGGGTGTCGCTGATCGTCAAAATCGGAGCGCTGGTTTTCGTGTTGTTCCTACCGCTCCAATACGCCATCCAGCTCCAGCTCCTCGGTGGTATCTGGATCATCCAGACCTTCCCGGCGGTCATCCTCGGGCTCTTCACCCGCAAGCTGAATGATTGGGCGCTGCTCTGTGGCTGGGCGGTCGGTACTGTGGCCGGCACCTGGATGGCGGCCGCGAACAATTTCAGCGCGACCTATCCGCTAGCAATTGCCGGTTGGAGCTTCCCGGGCTACGCCGCGCTCTACACGGTGATCCTGAACTTCCTGATCGCGCTGGTGCTGACGCCGGTCTTTGCCGCGATGACGCCAAAGCCGCCGGTCGATGAGACCGTAGCCGCCGATTACGTGAGGTAGAAGTTTAGAAGAAAGATCTATTTATCTGAAAATAAAAGATTTTCAATCTCGGACATTGCGCATAGTGATGAGCACGAGCGAGGCGATGATAACGCCAGCGAACTCGGCACCCGTCGCGATCTGTCCGATCAGGGCACCGAAAACGGTGCCGGCAAGCGTAACGGTTCCGATCAATGTGGTCATGTGCGGGCCCTCCAAACGTTTTTGTTGTGGCCAAGTCGATAACGCCTCGACTTGCCGCTTTATTCAGTCGTCAAACAAAAAAAGTAACTACGCGTCGATCCTGGCAGCAGCGAGGCGGGCGAGAGCCTGGGGCGTATCGATATCGGTCAGAACGCCGTCTCCGGCCATCTCGACCTCCACGACCGCCTCCGGATAGGCATCGAAGAGGTGCCGGGCACCTACATCGCCACCAGCCGCTGTCATCTCGCCGAAGAAGCGCCGCGCCCAAAGAACCGGATTACCGCGTTTGCCTCGCCGAGTCGGCACGACAATAGCGCGGCCTTCCACAGGATTGAAGGCATTCACGAGCTGACTGATCTCGGCGGCGGTGATCAGCGGCATATCGCCGAGCGCGACCAGGGCGGCATCGCATTCCGCCGGTACGGCATCGAGCCCGACCCGCAGCGAGGTCGACATCCCAGTCGCAAAATCTTTGTTATTCAAGAAGGTAACGGATAGCCCCTTAAGCGCTTCCTCGACCTGCTCGCGCTGATGTCCGGTCACGACGACGACCGGCGTGAGTTGCGCCGCCAGCACCGCCTCCGCGGCGCGGCGCACCATCGGCTTGCCGTCGATCGGGATCAGCAGCTTGTTCATCGCCCCCATGCGCGAGGACCGGCCGGCGGCGAGGATGATGCCGGCAATGCGCGGGCGTTGTGGCGGCTTCGACACATCCGTCTTGGGCGGGCCGCCGGCGCGGGCACGTGGCAGGGGGCGCGAAGCGATTTCCGACAGCAGCCCGCCAACGCCCATGCGCCGGATCGCATTGGCACCGACCGGCAGGCCGGCGAGCACGCGCCGCAGCACCCAGTCGAACCCGTTGACCTTAGGCGAGCGGGCGCAGCCGGGCAGACCGAGCACCGGCGTGGTCCCATGCCGTGCCATCAGCAGCAGGTTGCCGGGATCGACCGGCATGCCGAAATGCTCGATCGTGCCGCCGATGTCGGTGATCGCGGCCGGAATGACGTCGCGGCGGTCGAGAATCGCCGAGGCGCCGGCGACGAGCACGAGCTGCGCGCCAGCTTTGATCATCTCCTCGATTACCGGCGCCAGCGGCGCCGGATCATGCGCGCAGCGTTTCTCCCAATCGAGCGTGCTGCCAAATTCCGCGAGGCGATCCCGCGTCGTCTCGACCGTCTTATCGAGGACGCTATCCTTGAGGCCGGGCAGGGTCGTCTGGATCAGGGCCGTTCGATGCGGCTTGAACGGCACGACCTGGAACAGCGCCTTGTCTTTAATGGCGGCGACGGCAGCACCGAGCGCTTCGCTGCGTACGGCAAAAGGGATGATCTTCACCGTCGCGACCATCTGCTTCGGCTCGACGACGACCGATGGCTCGATGGTGGCGATGGTGATCGATTCATCGATCAGGTTGAAGCGATCGATCGCCTCGCGATCGACCAGGCAGAGCCCGGCGCTCTCGGCATAGAAATTCGCCCGCCCGGTAAACGCCGGCGCGCATGAGACGCCGGGACAAGAAAGCGCCGCGGCGACGCGGTCGGCGGCCTGGTTCTCGATGACATCGCCCGGCTCGAGCCGCGCGGCGATGACGGTGGCCTTGCCCGCGGCTTTGAGCGCGGCGATATCGTCACCGCTGAGGGCGCGGCCTTTCTTGAGCGCCCGCGTGCCGAGCTTGACGCTATGCGCGAGGATCGCGCCTTGCGCCTCGGCCAGCGGCGTCTCGCCGAATTTCATGCCGCTTCGCGCTCTTTCAGCCGGTCGGCGTGCAGGACGGCGGTGACTTGGCCGAGGATCGCCACGGCGATCTCGGCGGGCGAGATGGCGCCGATGTTGAGCCCGACCGGGCCATGGATGCGTGCGAAGTCACCGTCCTTGAAGCCGGCTTCGCTCAGGCGCTTGAGCCGCGAGGCATGTGTCCTCCGCGAGCCAAGCGCACCGATATAGAAGGCCTGCGACTTCAGCGCCTCGATGAGCGCTGGGTCGTCGAGCTTCGGATCATGGGTGAGGGTGATGACGGCGCTGCGCTTGTCGGGTTTCAGACGCGCGAGCGCTTCATCCGGCCATTCGGTCGAGAGCTCGATCTCGGGAAAGCGAGCATCAGTCGCGAAGGCTGTGCGGGGATCGACCACCGCGACCTTGTAGCCGAGCTCGGCCGCCATGCGGGCGAGGGGTTGGGCGATGTGCACTGCGCCGACGATGAAGCAGCGCAGCGGCGGATTGAACACCTCGATGAAGATCGAACCCGCCGCGCTCTCGACCGTCGTGCTCCTATCGTCGACAAGGGCCTTCCTGACGCCGTCCTGGATCGCGCCGTCGATTTTCAGGTTTCCCGTAATCTCAGTGCCTTCGATCAGGCTCTGTTCACCAGAGGTGAGATTGGTTGCAATCGCCGCCGGCTTGCCGGCGCGGCTGGCCGCGATCGCCCGCTCAAGATACTGAAGCTTCATTCGGCGCGCTCCACGAAAACCTGGATCTTGCCGCCGCAGGCGAGTCCGACCTCCCAGGCCTGCTCATTGGTGATGCCGAAAGAGAGCAGCCGCGGCTTGCCGTCCTTGATCGCGTTCTGCGCCTCCCCGATGACAGCGCCTTCGACGCAGCCGCCCGAGACCGAGCCAAGGAAACGCCCGTCTTGGTCGACGGCGAGCTTCGAGCCGACGGGCCGCGGCGAAGAGCCCCAGGTCGTGACCACGGTCGCGACCGCGACGCCTTTGCCCTCGGCTTTCCATTTCTGGGCTTGGTCCAGGATTTCGAGATTGTCGTCCATATTCAATCACCCCGCTTCGCGCCAGGCGGAGGCCGCTTCGAGGCGGCGCGGACCCGGCTTGCTCAGTGCTTTGACCAGCTCGGCGATGCTATCGAGATTATGCACCGACCGGAACTCGTCGACATGCGGCAGAATGGCCCGCATACCTAATGATTTGGGTGCAAACCCTTCATAGCGCAACAGTGGATTGAGCCAGATGAGGCGCCGGCAGGATTTATGCAACCGCTCTATCTCTTGGGATATACCGGCTCCGGCATCCCTGTCCAGTCCGTCGGTGATCAAGACCACGATCGCGCCCTGGCCCAGGACCCGGCGCGACCAATTCTGATTGAAATCCGCTAAGCATTGCCCAATCCGCGTACCGCCGGACCAGTCCTCAACCGCCTGAGCGACTTTGTCCAGCGCGATGTCGATGTCCTTGTAACGCAGATAGCGCGTGACGTTGGAAAGCCGCGTGCCGAAAAGGAAGGTGTAGACGCGGTCGCGATCATTCGTCACCGCATGCATGAAATGCAGGAAGATGCGGCTGTAGCGGCTCATCGAGCCGGAGATGTCGCAGAGAATGACCAGCGGCGGCGGCCGCGTGCGCGGCTTCTTACGGCGGAGCGCGATCATCGCGCCGGAGCGCAGCTGCGCGCGCATCGTGGCGCGAAGATCGACGCGGCTGCCGCGCGGATCGGGCGAGAAGCGCCGCGTCTTGAGATCGGCCAGCGGCAGGGCCATGCGCTCCAGCGCTTTCTTCGCCTGATCGACCTCCTCATTCGACATCTTCTCGAAATCCATTTCGCGCAAGGCTTCCTGCGCGGAATAGGTCATCGTCGAATCGAGTTCGATCTCGGTCTCGCCTTCCTTTGATTCTTTCTCGTTGTCGCCTTGGAGTGCCTCGGCGAGGCGGCGATTCATCTCTTCGCCTTTTTCCGGCTCTTCCGGCGCGAAGCCCGGCAGCATCAGCGACATCATCTTCTCGAGCAATTGCGGATTGCGCCAGAAGATGTGGAAGGCCTGATCGAAGATCTGTTCCTGATCGTGCCTGGTCACGAAAACCGCGTGCAGCGTCCAGTAGAAATCGCGCCGGTTCTCGATGCCGACGGCCTGGACCGCTTGCAGCGCGTTGAGCACCGCGCCGGGGCCGATCGGCATGCCGGCGGCGCGCAAACAACGCGCGAAATACATGATGTTCTGATAAAGCCGCCCGCCGGATTCAGGCACGGAATCTAGCAGAGGCGGCTCGCCGAGACCTTCCATGGCTGTTTTATAGGCCGTTTGGGGAAGGCATTAAATACCGGTGGTAAATACCGTCATTGCGAGGAGCGCAGCGCGCGACGAAGCAATCCAGGAGCATCACATGAGGCCCTGGACTGCTTCCGCCCTTTGGGCTCGCAATGACGAGGGTGGCTACGAAACCTTGACCCTCTTCTTCATCGCCGTGAACTTGCGATTCATCTCCATTCGATCATCGCTGGTGAAATGCCGTTTCACGTCCTTCCAGACATTGCTCTCCTCTTCCTCGACATGGTGCTCGATCATTTCTTTGAGCACCTTCGAGCCGGCGGAGAATTCAGGCGACATCGCATCCTGGATCTGCTCGAGCGTAGCGAGCATCTTCTCGGCGAGCTGATGCTCCATATAGCCCTC
>DATMZZ010000042.1:0-11913 GCA_035573175.1 Allostellaceae bacterium | reverse complement strand
CCGGAATTTCGGGATGCGCGTCGATCAGGCGATAGACGATCGCCGTCACCGGATCGTCCGCGCGCGCAACGCAGAAGAGCAGCTCGTAATTCGGATAATCGAGCGCGAAGCTCGAGCCCAGGGTCTCGCGCGAAAAAGCTTCGATGCCGCAAACCGGCCGGACGATGGTCACCGGCGGCGCATCGGCTGGCACCGGCATGGCGCGACGGCGCAGCCGCACGCGCCGCACGGCCAAACCGATGCTGAGAAAATGCAGCGCCAGAGCGAATAGGAAAAACACGGCAAGCGCCACGGTCATCGGGACATTTCCATTTCTGCAGCAACGATGTGTTTGTTCGCGCGGGTGACGTGAGCGAGGAACTGCGCCGTCGCGTCGGCCCAAGAGAATTTCAGCGCGTGGGCGCGGCAGAAGCCGGGATCGATGCTCATCGCCGCCTCGACGGCGTCCGCGAGATTGGCGTTGAGCGCGCCGGCGCCGCTATCGCCGATCACGTCGAGCGGCCCGGTGACCGGGTAAGCCGCAACCGGCAGGCCACTCGCCAGCGCTTCGAGCAGGACGAGACCGAATGTCTCCGACGTACTGGGAAAGACGAACACATCGGCCGCGGCATAGAACGACGCGAGCGTCTCGTCATCGACATAGCCGGTGTAATGCGCATCGGGATATTGCGCCTTGAGGCGCTTGAGGCTCGGCCCCGCGCCGACGACATATTTCGTGCCCGGCAATTTCAGCTTGAGGAACGCGTCGATGTTTTTCTCGGGCGCGACACGCCCAGCATAGAGATAGATCGGCCGCTTATCGCTGAGGAAAGATTTGCTACGCGGCCGGAACAACGTGCCATCGACGCCGCGCGACCAGAAAGCAAGATTATAGAAGCGCCGCTTCGTCAGCCGCTCGATCGTCGTGTCGGTCGGCACCATCACCGCGCTCGACGAGTGGTGGAAGTTTCGCAGATAGGCATAACCGAGGCCGAGCGTGCCGGGGATGCGCTCTTCGATATATTCCGGGAAAGCCGTGTGATAGGCCGAGGTGAAAGGGATACGCTCGCGCAGACAGAAGCGCCGCGCCGCCGAGCCGAGCGGACCTTCGGTGACGATGTGCACGGCATCGGCCGACGCCGCGCCCAAGCGGCGCGCGACCTCGCGGCCGGGAAAGAGCGCGAGCGGAATCTCCGGATAGGTCGGACACGGCATGCAGCGGAAGCCGTCGGGCGAGATCACGTCGACGCGATGCCCGGCGCGCTCGAGAATGCGGATCGTCTCTTGCAAGGTACGCACGACGCCATTGACCTGCGGCGACCAGGCATCGGTGACGAGGACAAGATTCACTGCGTTGCCATCCGCGCCGAGCACCGGCGAGAGCGAAGATGACAGATCTGTTGCAAGGCGCCGATCCGTCGCTTCGTGATTGACAATGAAACTCTCTTCAATGTCCTCTCAACGCCTAGTGTTGCGAATGCGCGAAACCATCATTTCCTTGTGACATTGATAACGCGGCTCAATGACAGATTGATGGCGAAGCGCGGCGGCGATTCTGATTCGGCGCGGCGCTCGCTCGCCAGCAATCTCATCCGTATTGGCGCGGGCTTCGCGCTGCTGGCGCTCCTTTATTACTGGCACGTGATCGATCTCGGCACGCTCGACATTCTCGTCGCGCGGCCCGACATCCTGGCGCTCGCCCTCGCAGCCTCGCTCGCCAATATCCCGCTCGAAGCTTTGCGCTGGCACATCTTGCTGCGCGCGCAAGGCATCGATCTTCGCCTGTGGCGCACGATCCGCGTGCTCGCGACCAGCGTCTTCTTCGCGAATTTCCTCCCCGGTGCCGCCGGCGGCGATCTCATTCGCGGCGTCTATGTTTACCGCGCCGCGCCGGGGCGGCGTGCGGCGGCGATGCTGTCGATCCTGATCGATCGGCTGATCGGCCTCGTCGCTTTCGTGTTGCTCGGCCTCGCCGCGATGCTAACCCGGCCGATCGGCAGAGGGCCGCTCGAGCTCTTGGTGCTCGGCCTCTCGGCCTTGTTCATCGTGCTGCTCGTGCTGTTGTTCTTCTATGGCCATGTGATGGCGCAAAGGCTGCAACGCTTGCTCCACGGGCGCAGCGCGCGGCTGGCGCAGATCGTCGACGATACCGGCGCGGCGCTCCGGCAATACGCGCGGGACTGGCGCAGCACCGGTCTTGCGATGCTACTCTCTATGGTGATCGTCGGCTGCGCGGTCGGGCCGATCGTGCTGATTGCCGAGGCGATGCCTTTTGCCAGCCCCAATTTTGTCAGCCCCAGCGCAGCGGATTATGGAATCGCCGGGCTTTATGCACTGATCGCCAACAGCCTGCCGGTCACACCCGGCGGCCTCGGCATCGGCGAAGGCGCGTTCGCCTCGGCCCTCGTCATGCTCGCGCCGCAGGCCGCGCACGCCGCCTATGGCACAATCTTCCTGGCTTTCCGCTGTGTTTTCATCCTCTCGACACTGCCCGGGCTGGTTGCTTATCTGACAGAGCTTTAACCGCGCACTAACCATAAATCGGCTAGGCTTTGACCATGTCCGTCACTGCCCTCCGCCCTGCGGCCATCTGTTCCGACATAAAGGTCGCCGTCCCCGGCGATGCCGACGTGCCGGCGCTCATCGAGCTGATCAACACCCTCGCGGCTGAGCGCAACCAGCTCTTCATCCAGCCCGTCGATCCCATCAGCGGCCAGTCGCTGCTGCGATCGCATCTCGCCGCGATCGCCGCAAGCGGCGATGAAGCGGTGCTGGTGGCGCGGGATCGCGACCAGCTCGTCGGCCTCATCACCGGCATGCGCGGCAATCATCCGGCGCGGCGCGGCGTTGTCGAGATCGGCATCGGCGTGCGCGCGAGCCACCGCAGCCGCGGTGTCGGCTTTTCCCTGATGATGGCGCTCGAGCGTTGGGCGCGCGAAGCCGGCTGCCACCGCTTGTCGCTGCGCGTCGTCACCCGCAACACACCGGCGATCGCGCTCTATCGCAAGGCGGGATTCGAGGTCGAAGGCATGCTCGAAGCGACAGCCATCCTCGACAGCCAGCGCATCGACGAGCTGCAAATGGGCAAGACGCTCGGCCCCCCTCAGCCCCCGCTGAAAGCCCCGCATTAAAAGCTGGGCTGAAGATTCTGCCGATCCGGAAAAATCGATGCGGCAGGTTTTGCCGCGCGATCGATTCCGCTCATCGAAATCCTTGGTTTCTCCCCATTCACCATCTGGCACGCGGCTTGCGATGTTCGGCGCGTAGACCGATTTCGGTCCTTCAGAGTTTCACGTCGCCACGCGCGCAGGTAGAATTCCTCGCGCTGGTCACGCAGATCTCACCCGCCTCCCCTCTCATCCATCACCCGTGCTAGAACTGGCGCATGCTTGCCGCTACGCAACGAATCGTCTGCCTCGTTTGCGTGCCGTTTCTTGCGCTCACGCTCCTACTGTCGCTGACCGCGTGCGAGACGCCGCATGGCTCCGTCGCCGGCGGCGCGAGCGGCGATAGCGGCGGCGCCGGCCGCATCAAGATTGGTTGGCCGTTCTAAGCGCCCCGACTTAATCCAACGGGTCCGCCGCCTAGTATTTGATACCCAGCCAGGTATGCGCCGGCTCGGAAATGTCGAAGATGATGCCGTGCGGATCGGCGTATTTGGTCTCGAGCGCCTGGCCGGCGGTCGCCTTGGCATGGAACTCGCCTCCATTCGCCTTGATGCGCTCGTCCATCGCCGCATATTCCTTCGGATCGTCGATGACGAAGCCGATATGGTCGACGCCGATGACCGCCGTGCCCTGTTGCTTATCGGCATAGCGATCCGCCGTGTACAGCAGCAGCGTCACATTCATCACGCCATCCGAGAGGCTGATCGCGCGGTCGCTCTCGGCGTTCTTGGTGAAGCCGAAGACCTTCTCGAAGAATTCCGCTTCGCGTTTGATATCGGGCACGGTGAGCGCGATGTGCCGGAGCTTTGCCGTCGCCATTTCATTCCTCCAAATGAAGAAGGCCGCCCTTCGGCGGCCCTCTCGTCATCTTTACTCCGCCGCGACTTTCGCGGTGTCGACGAATTGCGAGAGCCAGGATTTCCGGCGCTTCAGCCCGTCGCGATACATGCCCTCGAATTCAGGCTCGGGGAAGGAATGCACGCTCGGCCGCGCCAGCAGCGCCTTGGCCCAGGCCTGGACGCGCGGGAATTTTTCGATCACGCCGACGCGCTTCACCCGGTCGAGATAATAATAGCGCTGCAGGAAGGGTGCGTAGCTCGCATCGACGAGCGAGAATTTCTCGCCGTTGAAGAATGGGCCCTTGCCCTGCTTCTCGAGCGCCTTCTCGAGCCGCTCGAACGACTGCACCCCTTTCTCGATCGCCTTGTTGAAGCCGTCTTCCGTCGGCGCATAGCCGGCGCCGGTCACGCTCTCGGCGAAGGTCGGGACGTAATCGGTCCAGGCGCGGTTGACGGCGCGCTCGACCGGATCCTCCGGATGGAGCCGCGGCTGGATGGTCTCGTCGAGATATTCGGCGATCGCATTCGATTCGAAGAGCGAGATCTTGTCGTCGATGCGCAGCACCGGCACTTTCTTATGCGGCGAGATGGCGAGGAACCAGTCGGGCCGGTTATCGGGCTCGATATGGCGGAATTCGAAATCGATCTTCTTCTCGCGCAACACGATCGCGGCGCGCTGCACCCAGGGGCAGGTCTTGAAGCTGACCAGCATGTATTTCGCCATGGTTCCTCCGCAGGATTGGGTACGGGATGATGGCATGGGCCGCGCTGGGGCGCAAATAGACGGCCTAGCACGGCATTCTAATCACCTAACTCAGGCTGCCTTCCCCGCGAACGCGGGGAACCAGGGTGAGCGCCGAGATGTAATCCTGGATTCCCGCTTTCGCGGGAAAGGCGACAGTTGAGAGCTAATAGGAACTCTCGCCTATTTGATAATCCTTTCCGCCTTCATTGCCTCCACCACATGCGGCCGGTGCCGGACGCGCTCCTGGAAAGCAACGACATTGGGATAGGGCGTCAGATCGAATTTCACGAGCCGCGCCCAATTGGTCACGGTGAAGAGATAGCCGTCCGCGACCGTGAATTGCTCGCCCATGAGATAGGATTTTCCAGCAAGCTTTTCGTCGACGAAGGCGTAGCGCGCCGCCAACGTCTCATGCACGAGCTTCTTGTACTCCTCGGGCGCCTTCGGATTGAAAAGCGGCGAGTAGTTCTTGTGCAGCTCCGAGGTGACGAAGTTGAGCCATTCCATCAGGTGATACCGGGCCATCGTCCCGCAAGGCGGAGCGAGACCAGAGTTCGGTTTCTGATCCGCGATCCATTGCACGATCGCCGGGCCTTCGGTCAGCACCTCACCGCTGTCCAGCACCAGCACCGGCACCATGCCTTTGGGATTTTCCTGACGGATATCGCCGCCTGAGCCCGTCTGCTTGGTTTTGAGGTCGACTTTCTCCAGCGTGAAATCGAGCCCCGCTTCGCGCAGCGCGATATGCGGCGAGAGCGAGCAGGCGCCGATCGAGTAATAAAGCTTCAAAGTCATGGCGCCCCGCGCGGATCAGGGCTTCAGCGCGCGGGTCGTGTCGTCGAAGAGCTCGTCGACGGTGAAAGGCCGCGGGATGAGCTTTTGCTTGAAGGAATAATCGATGATGCGCTCGAGCGAGGTACGGCACGCCTCGACGCCGAAGCGGATCCCCGCCGCCATCTCCGTCTCCGGCTGTACGCCTTGCTTGGCGCTTTCGACCAGCATGCGGAAGACTTCGCGCACGACATCCGGCCGCTCCTTCGAGAGCGATTGGCGCACGACATACATGTGATTGATCGGCACGCCGCCATTCTTGTCGGCGTAGCGCTTGTTGGCGGCCTCATGATCGGCGACGAGATATTTGAGGCGTGGATCAGGAATGGAGTCTCCGACAATCGCCGCAACGGTCTCGCCTTCGATCACCATCTTCGGGATGCTCTTGTCGTCGGCGACGCGCACGACCATGCCCGGCGGGTCCTGATATTCGGCGAGATGCGGATCCTCGGTCGTGATCCAGGTGATGCCGTTGACATCGACGCCGTAATCCTCCTGCAGGATGCCGCGCACCCAGGCGCCGGTCGTCTGCGTATAGGCACGCACGCCGACCTTCTTGCCGGCGATGTCCTTGGGCGTCATCGTCCCGCGCTCGCCGTCATAGGCGATGGTTTGGAGCTGACCGCGCGACACCGCGACGGCCGGCATCAGCACGTAGGGCTTGCCGTAGGTCTTCGCCTGCAGAAACGTGACGATGGCGAGCTCGCTGACGTCATATTTCGCGTCGCGCACCACCGCTTTGAAATGCTGGTTCGCGACCTTCACATCGACGAAATCGAGATTGACCAGCGGCGACGTCACCTTGCCGCTCTTCAGCGGCTGGGTGTTCGGATAATTGCCCGTCATCAGGCTGAGCTTCACCGGCGCGTCGGCCATCAATCCCTCCGTTTTTTGCTCGCAGGAAAATACAGGCCGCGGCGAGAGAGGGGAAGCTCACGCCACCGAAAGCGTGGGCAAGACGGCGCGCGTGCCGGCGTAACGGCCCTCGTGATCGAGCAGCCAGCGCTTACGTGGCAGGCCGCTGCCGAAACCGGTCAGCGCGTTATTCGCGCCGATCACGCGATGACACGGCACGACGATCGGGATCGGGTTGGCGCCATTGGCGAGCCCGACCGCGCGCGACGCTGTCGGCCGGCCGAGCTTCGCCGCGAGCCCGCCATAGCTCAGCGTCTGCCCCGCCGGGATGCGGCGCAGCCCGGCCCAGACCAGGCGCTGGAACTCGGTGCCGGCCTTTGCGGTCTCGAGGCCCGCGACGGCATCGAGCTCGCCTTCGAAATAGGCTTGCAGCGCGCGTCGCGCCGGCGCCGGCTGCGTGGCCTCTTGCAGCTCGAACCCTTCGGCACCGTGATAACGCTTCAGCAGCTTCTCGAAGCGCGGCCGGTGGTCTTCCCATTCGATGCCCCGCAGGCGTTGATCCTCGTCGGTCGCGATCAGCAGCAGGCCGATCGGCGTCTCCATGCGGTCGACAGAGAAAATGGATTTAGTCATCGCAATCCGCTCCTTCATCGGAAGCGAGATATGGTCCCGCCCCCTTGCCGTCGCTGGCGGTTTTCGGACATCGACAGGATCGTTTTGACCATGTCCGAAAACCGCTAGACCGGGACCGCTCCCCGCCCCACCTTATAGGCCATGGATTTGAGCCCGGCCGATCTCGATCACGATGCCTGCTACCGCGCGGTCGCGCAACGCGACCCGCGTTTCGACGGCCGGTTTTTCACCGGCGTGAAAACGACCGGCATCTACTGCCGGCCGATCTGCCCCGCGCGCACGCCGCGCAAAGAGAATGTGACCTTCTTTCCGACCGCCGCCGCGGCACAGGAAGCAGGCTTCCGCCCCTGCCTGCGTTGCCGGCCGGAGACCGCACCCGATCTCGGCGCGTGGCGCGGGACGTCCAATACCGTGTCGCGCGCGCTGGCGCTGATCGAACTCGGTGCGCTCGATGAGGCGCGGCTCGATGCCTTCGCCGAGCGGCTCGGTATCGGCGAGCGGCATCTGCGGCGATTGTTTCAGCAGCATCTTGGTGCTTCGCCGATTGCGGTCGCGCAAACCCGCCGCGTGCTGTTGGCCAAGCAGCTCATCCACGAGACCAAGCTGCCGATGGCAGAGATCGCCTTCGCCGCCGGCTTCGGCAGCATCCGCCGCTTCAACGAGACGTTTCAGACGCTCTTCGGCCGCGCGCCAGGCGAATTACGCCGCGCGAGCGCGGAGGACGTGCCGGCGGGAACGAGCGGCGAGATCGCGCTCCTGCTGCGCTATCAACCGCCTTACGATTGGCCGACGGTGCTCGACTTCCTGCGCCGGCGCGCGATTAGCGGGGTCGAGGTTGTCGCCGAGGACAGCTACAGCCGCACCATCGCGCTCGACGGCGCACAAGGCACCGTCACGGTCGAGCACGTCCCCGACGCGAACGCACTGCGTGCCACGGTGCGCTTTCCGAAACTGTCGTCACTGCCCGCGATCATCGCGCGGCTGCGCCGCGTCTTCGATCTCGGCGCCGATCCGGTCGCGATAGCCGCGCATCTTGCGCAAGACCCGGTATTGTCGCCGCTGGTCAAAGCGCGGCCCGGACTGCGCGTGCCCGGTAATTGGGACGGCTTCGAATTGGCGATCCGCGCCGTGCTCGGCCAGCAGATCACGGTCGTCGCGGCGCGCGGCTTGGCGGGCAAACTCGTCGCCCAATACGGCAAGAAGCTGCGCGAGCCTCAGGGCGTGCTGACGCATGTATTCCCGGAAGCGAAGGCGCTGGCGAAGGCCGATCTCACCACGCTCGGCATGCCGCGCAGCCGCGCGGCGACGCTCTCTGCCGTCGCGAAAAGCGCGCTGGCCCATCCGCAAATCTTCGAAGCAACCGGCAGTCTCGAAGAGGCGATCGAGCGGCTCTGCGAAATCCGCGGCGTCGGCGAATGGACGGCGCATTACATCGCCTTGCGGCAATTGCGCGAGCCGGATGCATTCCCTGCGAGCGACATCGCCCTGATCCGCGCGATCGCCAAGCAGGAAGGCCGTAACTTCTCTGCTGCGGAGCTGCTCAGCCGCGCCGATCCATGGCGGCCGTGGCGCGCCTATGCGGCGCAACACCTCTGGTCGGCGGCGTAAGCGCTACTTGCCGAGCACCGGATAAAGCGACAGCGCGGTCTTCGAGAAAATCCAGTCCTGCTCGTCGGCCGAGAGCGTCGCGAAGTTCTCGCGCGCCAGCGCGAGCAACGAAGCGAGCGTTCCTTCGGCGGCCGGGAAGTTCGAGCCCCAGAAAATCCGCTGTGCGCCGAATTCATCGATCGCGCGGCGGAAGAAGCTCGCCGGTGTCGCCTGGCCGCTTTTGGCCGCGGCGAAAGTATGCAGGCTGGCCTTGAGATAGATGTTGGGGAAACGCGCCAATGCCCAGAGGCTCGCGGCACGCGCATAAGGCGGACCATCCGCGAGATCGGGCCGCGCCAAATGATCGAGCAGGATGCGCACGCGCGGAAAGCGTTGCGCCAGCATCTCGACCTGCGGCAGCGCTTTCGCAGTCATCTGCAAGCAAACCGGAAGATCGATCTGCTGGGCGTATTCCCAAACCGGAAAGCTGCGCGGATCGTCGAGGATTTCGAGCTGCTGCCCGCCCATATTGCTGCCGGTGGTGAAGATGCGTAGACCGGTGATGCCGCTTTCGAGCCAATACTTCAGGACCGCGACCGCATCGGATTCGAGCGTGTCGACCGAGGCGACGCCGGTGAAGCGGTCGGGATGCGCGATGACCGCATTGGCGACATACGAATTGTCATAGCCATAGCAAGTCGAGGCTTGCACCAGCACGGTGCGCGCGATGCCGGCGGCATCCATCGCCTTCAGCATCGCATCGGCATCGACCGGCCGTGTCTGCGACCATTCCGAGGCGTGGCCGCCGATCGGCGTGCGCGGATAGCGCCGTAAATCCGGCGCGATGACGTGAGCGTGGGTATCGAAGACGTGCGCGACCATTCTCTCACTCCGCTTGCGGTGCCGGCTCGAAGAAAAGCTCATCGACATAGCACCAGCCCCAATCCTCGCCCGGCTGGAAGCTCTTCATCATCGCGTGCTGCGTCGCGTGGAAATGCTTGGTCGCGTGCTTACCGGGTGATTGATCGCAGCAACCGACATGACCGCAGACGAGACACAGGCGCAGATGAACCCAGCGGCCATGCGTTTTGAGGCATTCCTCACAGCCTTGCGGTGTAAGCGGCACAACGTTGCGGATTTGGTCACAATGATTGCAGCGCTCGGCCATGCTCGCCTCCTTCCGGAAGAACCGTCGATCGTGGCATTCTGGGTCGTGCGCGATCGCTTCTCAACCGCGCCGGAGGTTCACATGGCGATCATCGATACCCGCCGCAACCAGATGTATCCGGTGCTCGATGCGGCACAGATTGCGACCGCCAGTCGTTTCGCCAGCGGCCCGGCGCGGGACTTCGCACCCGGTGAGCCGATCTTCACCATCGACGCCACGGCGGGGCCAAGCTGGCTCGTGCTCAGAGGCTCGATCGAGGTCACGCGGCGCGACGGCCTCAACGGCAGCGTGCCGGTGCTAACCGAATTGCCCGGGCAATTCTCGGGCGAGATCAGCCAGCTCAGCGGCCGCGGCTCGCTCGCCGAAGGCCATGCGGGTCCCGCAGGCTGCACCGCCCTGCCCTTCGATCCCGCGCATCTGCGCGCGTTGCTGATCGGCTCGGCCGAGCTTGGCGAGATCGTCATGCGCGCTTTCATCCTGCGCCGCGTCGCGCTGCTCGAAGCCGGCAGCTCCGGCGCGGTGCTGGTCGGCCGGCCCGGCATGCCGGATCTGGTGCGGCTGCAGAATTTCCTGCGCCGCAACTCCTATCCCTTCACCGTGCTCGATGCGAGTGACGACGATAAGGGTCGCGCCCTGATCGAGCGGCTCGGCGTGCGGACGGAAGAACTGCCGCTGTTGGTCTGCCCGAAAGGCGGCTTGCTGCGCCATCCGACCGATGCCGAGGCCGGCGCGTTCCTCGGCATCACGCCGAAGCTCGACACAACGCGAGTCTACGATGTCGCCGTCGTAGGCGCGGGGCCCGCGGGATTGGCGACCGCGGTCTACGGCGCATCGGAAGGCCTGTCGGTGATCGTCCTGGATCAACGCGCTTTCGGCGGCCAGGCCGGCGCCTCGGCGCGGATCGAGAATTATCTCGGCTTTCCGACCGGCATCTCGGGTCTTGCCCTCACCGCGCGCGCCTTCAATCAGGCACTGAAATTCGGCGCCGAGCTGGCAATCCCGGTCGAGGTCGCGAAGCTCGATTGCGATGCGCGGCTGGAAGACCCGAGCGCGCCGCTGCTGCTCCATCTCACGCATGGCGAAACGATCCGCGCACGCACCGTCGTTATCGCCTCAGGCGCGCGCTATCGCCCGCTCGCCGTGCCGAATCTCGCGCAGTTCGAGAGCGCGGGAATCTCCTATTGGGCCTCGGCGATCGAGGCGAAGCTCTGCGAAGGGCAAGAGATCGCACTGGTCGGCGCCGGCAATTCCGCCGGCCAGGCGACCGTCTTCCTCGCGCCGCAAGTAAAGAAGCTGCATCTCATTGTGCGCGGCAAAGGCTTGGAAGCATCGATGTCGCGCTATCTCATCGATCGCATCGCCGCGCTGCCCAATGTCATGCTGCATACCGGCTGCGAGATCGTGGCGCTCGCCGGCGATGCGGCGACCGGCCTTACCGGCGCGACCTTCCGCTATCGCGCCGGTGGCGACACGGTGGAGCGCGCGCTGCACCATGTGTTCCTTTTCATCGGCGCCGATCCCAATGCCGATTGGTTGCGCGGCTGCGTCGATCTCGACGACAAGGGCTTCGTCGTCACCGGCGCGGCCTGCAAAGAGGGCAACGCAAGACTGCCGCTCGAGACCAGCCTGCCCGGTATTTTTGCGATCGGTGATGTGCGCGCCGGCTCGACCAAGCGCGTCGCCGCCGCGGTCGGCGAAGGCGCCGCGGCGGTCGCGCAGATTCACAGCGTGCTCGGCGGTATCGTCTCGCGCGCCTGAACGCCGCGAGACGACACACTCAGAACTCCTTGCCGATCGCGCGATCGATCGAGGCCTTGCCGCCACCGCCAAAGAAGAACGCGAGGCAGCAAAGGCCGAGCAGCATCTCCAATTCGAAGCCCCCCGCGGAGAGGCCGGGGAAGCCCGGCTGGATCGCGCTCGGCGCGAAAGCGATGATGCCGTTCGCCCATTTGATCACGAAGACGATCACCGCGAATTCGATGACGAGTGCGGCGGAAGCCAGTCGGGTGAACAGGCCGATCGCCAGCAGCGCGCCGCCACCGCATTCGACCAGGGCGATCACCCAGGCCCAGAGCAGCGCCGGTTCCAAGTGGAGCTTACCGGCGAGGA
>DATMZZ010000041.1:0-4626 GCA_035573175.1 Allostellaceae bacterium | reverse complement strand
TCATCGCCGATGGCGGCTTCCAGGCGAATCTCGAATTGGTGAGGCGCTTCATCTCGGCGCATCCCGAACGGCTCCTGCAACGCAACGCCAAGACTGGACGCGGGGATGGCTTGCTGATGGCCGAGGCCGCGGGCGCCGCGCTCAGCGACATGGATCGCTTCTACGGCCATGTTCAGGCGCGCGACGCGATGGACGATCCGGAACTCTGGCCCTATCCGACGATCGATTTCCCAATCGCGGCGGGCATCGCCGTCGACAAGCACGGCAAGCGCTTCACCGATGAAGGCCTGGCCGGCGTCTCGGTCGCCAATGCGATGGCGCGTCTCGATGATCCGCTCGGTTGCGTCGCGATCTTCGATCAGGCGATCTGGGAAGCCAGCGGCAAGACCTATGTCATGTCCGCCAATCCGTTCCTCGAGACGACGGAAGCGACCTTCTATCGCGCCAAGACGCTTGACGAGTTGGCGGCAAAAGCCGGCTTGCCGGCGGCGGCGCTGAGCGAGACGGTCGCGACGTATAACAACGCGGTCGCGAACAACACGCTGGCGCAGCTTGTCCCGGCCCGCAGCGCCGATACCGGCCATGTCTGGGGCTCGAAGGCGCAGCCGATCCGCACCGCGCCGTTCTTCGCCGTGCCGCTTTGCGCCGGGCTCACCTATACGATGGGCGGTGTCGCGATCGACCCGGATGCACGCGTGCAGCACCGGAATGGCGGCGCGATTACCGGCCTTTACGCCGCGGGCGCGACCATCGGCGGGCTCGAAGGCGGACCGGTCACCGGTTACACCGGCGGCCTCGCCAAGGCGCTGACCTTCGGCAAGATCGCGGGCGAGACGGTCGCGCGCGATATCAAAGGAAATTAGGCGATGGCCGATCCGCGCCGCATCGACGTGCATCACCATGTGACGCCGCCGAGCTACATCGTGGCCGCCTCGCAGATCACCTATGGCAATGCGCCGCGCATGTCATGGTCGCTGGAACGCTCGCTCGACGACATGGACAAGGGCGGCGTCGAGACCGCGATCATCTCGCTGCCGCATCCGGTGACGATCTGGCCCGAACCCAAGGACAAGCAGCGGGCATTGGCGCGCGACTGGAACGAGTTCGTCGCGAAGATGGCGCAAGACCATCCCGGCCGCTTCGGTCTCTTCGCCTCGCTGCCGATCCTCGATATCGAGGGCAGCCTCAAGGAGATCGATCACGCCTATAACGCGCTCAACGCCGACGGCATCAATCTCATCACGAATATCGGCGACAAATGGCTCGGCGATCCTTACTACGACCCGATCTTCGAGGAGCTCAACCGCCGCAAGGCGGTGATCTACACCCACCCGCTGGCGCCGAATTGTCTGCACGACTGCATCCCGGGCGTGAACGATTCCGTCGTCGAATTCGGCTCCGACACGACGCGCGCCATCGCCAGCCTGATCTTCGGCGGTGCGACGACGCGCTATCCCGACATCCAATGGATTTTCTCGCATGCCGGCGGAACGATGCCGTTCCTGGTCGAACGCTTCGAACGCGCGCCCGGCCGCTGGGCGCCCGCGGTCGAAGGCGGCTCGCTCGCGCATCTGAAGCGCTTCTATTACGACACCGCACAGGCGGCGCATCCCTGGGCGCTGATGGGCCTGACGCGGCTCGTCGAGAGTACGCAGATATTGTTCGGAACGGATTTCCCCTATCGCACCGCGACCGAAACCGCGCAGGGCATCATCGATTTCGGCTTCTCCACCAGCGATCTCGCCGCAATCGACCGCGGCAACGCCGCGCGGCTCATGCCGCGGTGGAAGTAACGCTCATCGTTTTGACCTCGTCATTGCGAGGAGCGTAGCGACGAAGCAATCCAGTTTAGATCGACAACTGGATTGCTTCGCTTCGCTCGCAATGACGAAGGAGAATTAACCCACGTCTTCGACTGCAAACCCGGCGACGCGTTTGTAATTGTCGCTGAGCGTTTTCAGCTCGTCTTGCGTGATGAATTTGTCGAGGTTGTCGTAAGGCTTGTCGCCGGTCAGCTCCTCGACGCGGATATTGATGAAATCGGGCGGGTGCTCGCGATTGGTGCGTACGATCTTCGCCGTGGTCTCGCGGCGACGCGTCTCGTATTCGGCAAGCGCGTGCGCGGCGTCGCTCTGGCGGCCGAGGAGATCGGCGAGGGTGCGCGCATCGATTAGCGCCTGTGCCGCGCCATTGGAGCCGCGCGGATACATCGGATGCGCCGCGTCGCCCGCGAAGGTGATGCGCCCGAAGGTCCAGCGCGGGATCGGGTCCTTATCGACCATCGGGTATTCGAGGATCGTGTCGGCATTGCGGATCATCTCGCCGACATCGAGCCAATCGAATTTCCAGCCCTGATAGATCGGCAGGAAGTCCTCGAGCTTACCGGATTTGTTCCAGTCGTTCTTGTCCAGATTCTGGGTCTGGATCTCGGCCATCCAATTGATGAGCTGGTTTCCTTGCTCGTCGACATTGTCGATGATCGGATAGATCACGATCTTTCCGGTGCGGATCGAGCCGACGCGCATATAGGAGCGGCCGGTGAGGATCGGCTTGCGCCGCGTCACGCCGCGCCAGGTGTTGATGCCGGCGAAGGCGACCTGGTCGTCGGGATAGAATTGCTTGCGCACGGCGGAGTTGATGCCGTCGCAGCCGATCGCGACCTCGGCATTGATCGAGGGCGCGTCCTTGCCGGTCGAGGTCTCGCGGAACCGGATCGTGACGCCGCTGTCGTTCTGCTCGATGGCAACGCAATGCCGGTTGGTGATAATGCGGTCGGGGCCAAGCGCGGCAAGCGCGGCTTGATAGAGCGCCATATGCAGGCGGCCGCGATGGATGCCAAGCTCGGGATAGGAATAGCCGGCGAATTTGCCGCGCGGCTCTTTGTAGAGGAGCTGGCCGAAGCGGTTGAAGAAACAGCTTTCGACATTCTCGATCGCGAGAGACTTGATCGTGTCGAGGAGGCCAAGCGCGTCGATCTCGCGCGTCGCATGCGGCAGCAGCGTGATGCCGACGCCGAGTTCCCGGAGCTCGGGCGCAGTCTCGTAGACGCGGCAGTCGATATTGCGGCGCTTCAGATTGAGCGCCAAGGCCAGACCGGCGATACCGCCGCCGATGATCGCAATCTTCGTATCGATACTCATGACTTTCCTAAACGACTCTTTTGGGCTTGCCGAGCCAGCGCAACATACTTCTTTGTCTGTGCCCATGCATCCGGCAGCGTCGCCGCACCCTCCGGCGCAGAAATCTCGTCGAAACGCCGCGCGATGGCCTCCGGGCTGCGCTCCTCGGGCGGCAGATAGAGGCCCGCCGTCTCGACCACTTCGGCGCGCGCGAAGCAGCCCGCGCCCGCGCAGAGCATCACGCCCGACGGCGCTTCGTCGCTCACGAGGTAGAGCAGGCCCGGCGTGACGCTCGCCGGATCGAGCAGCGCGCGATCCTCTTCCGGCAGCAGCGCTTCGGTCATGCGCGTCGACGCGGTGGGCGAGAGGATGTTGACGCGGATGTCGTATTTGCGGCCTTCCTGGTCGAGCACTTTCATGAGCCCGATCAGCGCCGCTTTCGCCGTGCCGTAATTCGCCTGGCCGAAATTGCCGTAGAGGCCGGTGGACGAGGTCGTGAAGACAATCCGGCCGTAACCCTGCGCCCGCATCCGTTCCCACGCCGCTTTCGCCGTATGGACAGCGCCCAGTACATGCACATCGAGCATGGCGCGGAAATCCTCGAGCGTCAGCTTGCCGAAGCTTTTGTCGCGCAGAATGCCGGCGTTGTTGACGAGGATATCGATCCGGCCCCAGCGCTGAACTACGCGCTCGACCATCGCCGTGACTTGCGCCGGATCGGTAACGTCGGCCGTATCGGCGATGGCCGAGCCCCCGGCGGCCTCGATTTCGGCGACGACTTTCTCGGCCGCCGCCGATCTTCCGGTACTTCCGACGCCGTCGACCGTGCCGCCTGCATCGTTGACGACCACCTGTGCGCCGCGCGCCGCGAGGCCGAGCGCGTGGCAGCGGCCGAGCCCGTTGCCGGCACCGGTAACGATGGCGACGCGATCGTCGAAACGGATGGTCGCTTCTGCGGTCATTCCATCAAAGAGAACACGCACTCACTTCCGCGGGTTCAGTTCTTTCCACGGATCCTTGACGTTCGGGATCACGTCGAATTCGACATTGGCGAGCTTGCCGTCCTTCATCTCGGTCTTGCGGATATAGATGTTCTGGACGATGTCGCGCGTATTGGGATCGATCGAGATCGGGCCGCGCGGGCTCGCATCGGTCTTCCAATGGGAGAAGAACTTCATCGCCTCGTCGCCGGTGAACTTGCCTTTGGTCTCCTTCAGCATGTCGTAGACCATGGCGAGGCCGTCCCAGCCATCGACCGAGAAGAAATCCGGTGTCGCCTTGTCGCCATAGGCCTTGCGCCAGGCCTCGAGGAAAGCCTTGTTCGCCGGCCGGTCGGCGGCGACGGAGTAATTGCCGGCGGTGATGATGCCGATTCCGGCATTGCCAATGTTCGGCAGCTCCTCATCGGGCACGAGGTCCTGGGTCGAGACGACATTGATGCCGGCTTGCCGCACGCCGAGATCTTGAATCGCTTTCATCATCGCCGTCGCCTGCGTGCCGGCCGGTA
>DATMZZ010000040.1:0-2815 GCA_035573175.1 Allostellaceae bacterium | reverse complement strand
TGACCTCGACGCCGTAGGCATTGCGCAGCTCGGCGGCGTTTGCTTCGAGCATCTCGGCATTGCGCGATGACAGATAGAGGTTACAGCCTTCGGCGGCGAAGCCCTTGGCGGCGGCAAGGCCGAGGCCTTTCGACCCGCCGGTGATCAGCACATTCTTCCCTCTAAGATTGAGCTCCAGCGCCATGCTCACCGTCCTTTTGTGTTTGCGCTCGTTTATCCGAACGGTACAGCCGTGACAACCACGAGGGGCCGCCCTAATCTCGCCGCTATTCGCGGAAAACGCGGGCGGGAAGGCATATGCTTCGAGAAGAGACGGCGGCTGAGCAGGCGTTTCGCGCTGAAGCGCGAAGCTGGCTCGAAGCCAACCTGCCGCAAGAGCTGCGCCACGCCAACAATCGTCTGACGCCGCCCGAGCTCAAAACCTGGTTCAAGACGCTCGGTGAGAAAGGCTGGGCTGCGCCGCATTGGCCGAAAGAGCATGGCGGCATCGACGCGACGCCGGTGCAGCAGGTGATTCTTATTGAAGAACTAGCCCGCGTTGGCGCGCCCGATCTTCCGGCGCAGGGCCTTACCCATATCAGTCCGATCCTCATCAAATACGGCACGCCCGAACAGAAGGCGCAGCATCTGCATAAGGCGCGCACCGGCGAAGTGATCTGGGCGCAGGGCTATTCCGAGCCGGGCTCGGGCTCCGATCTGCGCAGTCTCCGCACCAAAGCCGTGATCGAGGGCGACAAGCTCATCATCAACGGCCACAAGATCTGGACCACCGGCGCGCATTATTCCGATTGGCTCTATCTGCTCGTGCGCACCGGCAGCGATCCAAAGGCGCGGGATTCGATCACGCTGGTGCTCGTCGATGCCAAGACGCCCGGCGTGACGCCGCGCGGTATCGTCACTCTCGCGGGCGATGACGAGCTCTGCGAGGTGTTCCTCGACAATGTCGTGGTGCCGATCAGCAATGTCCTCGGCAAGGTCGGCGAAGGCTGGACGATCGGCACGGCGCTGCTCGGCGAGGAGCGCATCCGCGCCGGCACGCCGATCCATGCGCTGCGCGCGCTCTATCGCTTGCGCCAAGTGGCGCGCTACACCGGCGCCGATCGCGATCCCTGGATGCAGGACCAGATCGCGCGCGCCGAGATCGAAGTCCATGCGCTCGAAGCCGCTTTCCTCGAAGCGCTCGAAGCGCAAGCGGCTGGCGAGGCCGAATTCGAGGACAGCTCGCGCTTGAAGATCTACGGCGCCGAGGCCACGCAATTCGTGCTCGAAGTGTTGCAAGCGGTCAGCGGCGCCCATGCGGCGGTCCGCGCGCCGCGCATCGGCGATCACGAGACGCCGGATTTCAGCACGCTTTTCCTGCAATCGCGGCGCCTCTCGATCCGAGGAGGCACCAACGAGATTCAGCGCGGCATCATCGCGATGCGGGCGCTCGGCCTGCCGCGGCCCGGTGGTGGTGGCAATGCTTAAGCTCAGAGACACCGACCGCCACATCACCGATGGCATCACCGAGCTGCTCGAAAGCGCCGGCGGTTTGCCGAGGGTGCGCCGCTTGCAGGCCGGTACGCAAAGCTTCGATCGCGACGCCTGGGCCAAGCTTGCCGAGCATGGCTGGCTCGGCGCCGCGGTGCCGGAAGCGCAAGGCGGCACCGGTCTCGCGACGCGCGAGATCGCGCTGCTCCTCGAATATGCCGGCAAGAAGCTGATGCCCGAGCCGCTCGTGCCGGCGCTCGCCGCATCGGTGATGCTGGCGCGCAGCGGTGCAACCGGTGCGTCGCTGTTGGCCGATCTCATCGCCGGCAAGAAAGTGGTGATGCCGATCGATGCGGAGGAAGGCCTTAAAGCGCCGACGGCTTACGCCTTGGACGCGCATGCTGCCGATGTCTTCCTCACGCTGATCGATGACAAGCTCGTGGCCGTTCCGCGCAACACAAAAGGCGTTGCGATCGAGACGCAAGACACGGTCGATGGCGGCTCGATCGCGCGGCTGAAATTCGAGGGCGTTGCGCTGGGAAATCTCACCGTGCTCGCGAGCGGCGAGCAGGCGGGCGAGGCCTTTCAGGCCGGCCGCGATCTCGCGCTCGTGGGATATTCCGCGCTGCTCGTCGGCCTCGCCGATGAGGCGCTTGCGATGACGGTGCAATATCTGAAGGACCGCAAGCAATTCGGTGTGCCGATCGGCAGCTTCCAGGCGCTGCAGCATCGCGCCGCTTCGCTCTATGTGATCATCAAGGGGAGCCACGCGCTGCTCTACGAGTCGTGCCAGTCGAGTACGGCGCGGCGGGCGATCGCCGCGCTGTCGGCGAAATCCTATGTCGCCGAGACCGCGCTGACGACCGTCAAAGAATGCGTCGCGCTGCATGGTGCGATGGGCTACACCGCCGAGCACAATATGAGTCTCTATTTCCGCCGTGCGATGACGCTGGCGGTGGCGGGCGGCGATGCGGTGACCTGCCGCAAACGCCTCCATGCCGAGCGGCAATTGCTGCAAGATCTCTAAATCCACCACACACGAGGAAGAGGGTAGGTCCATGTCCGATCCATGGGGCAAGAACGTCAAGGTCGAGTTCGAAGACGGCATCGCCTGGGTGGCGCTCAATCGCCCCGAGAAGCGGAATGCGATGAGCCCCGATCTCAACGCCGAAATGTTGGCGACGCTCGACACGCTCGAAGGCGATCAGCGCTGCGGCGTGGTCGTGATCACCGGCTCCGGCGATGCGTGGTCCGCGGGCATGGATTTGAAGGAATATTTTCGCGCCACCGACGACGTCGAGCAGTGGAAACGCATCCAAGTCTATCGCACGGCCGCGACCTGGCA
>DATMZZ010000039.1:0-17697 GCA_035573175.1 Allostellaceae bacterium | reverse complement strand
CCAGCGCAGTCTCGCCGGCTTGAGTCGGCTGCAGGAAAGCGAGCGGCGGCAGCGCGACGTCGAGCGCGCCGAATTTCGCGATCAGACGATTGCGCTCGATCATCACCTCGACGTCGTCGCGTTGATCGCGTTCGCGGGCGCGCCAGGAGATGCGGTTGATATCGGCTTTATGCGCGAGCTCGGCGATCGCCTCGCGCACCGGCAGATCGGGCTTGCCCTTCTTGCCGACCGGGCCGGTGATCGCGAGCTCGAAACGGCCGCCGACCATCTGGATGAAGATGTCCGCGTCCTTGCCTTCGGTGAGGATCGGCGCGAGCAGCGGCGCAAGCTTCTCGCGCAGCACCATGATCGCCGGATCGGCGACGAGGCAGGCACGGATCTCGGTCACGCGATGCGTGCGGCGGCGGAAATAGCCGAGCGTCACCCGGCCGTTATGCTTATGGGCGTTGAAGGTCGCACGGCGGCGCGTCGCCGGCGGCACGAAGACCGGATCGCGCCATGTCTTCGGCGTGAGACCTTTGCGCCGCAGCGCGTCGCGCACGATCGCGACCTTCCAATCGCGATAGAAGCCTTCATCGGCATGCTGCAACGTGCAGCCGCCACAAACATCGTAATTCGGGCACGGCGGCTTCACGCGATGGGGCGATGCCTCCACCACCGCGATGATCTCACCGCGCAGCATCTGGTCATCACCGCGCTTGATGTTGGCGCGCACGCTCTCGCCGGGTAGCGCGCGGTCGATATAGACGCGGCCGCGTTGCGAGGAATGGATGCCATCGCCCTTGGGACCGAGTTCGTCGATATGGATCTCGCCAGCCATTCGTTATGCCCGCGCGCGCTTGGAGAACGCCGCGACCAGCTCGACATGATGCGAGAAGGTGAATTGATCGATCACCTGAACGCTGTCGAGGCAATAGCCGCCATCGAGAAGGATGCGCGCATCGCGCGCAAAGGTCGCGGGATTGCAGGAGACCGCGACCAGAACCGGCGTCGCGGCCGTGGCAAGCTCTTTGACCTGCGCCTCGGCGCCGGCTCGCGGCGGATCGAAGACGATCGCGTCGTAACGCTCGGCCTCGGCGCGCGTGAGTGGCTCGCGATAAAGATCGCGGCGGATCGCTTTGAGCGGCAGGTTGCCCTCTGCTTTATCAGAAACGGCATCGTCGAGCGCGCGGATCGTCGTCGCAACATTCTCGAAGGCATCGACCGGGCCGCGCGCCAGTATCGGCCCGGTGAAAGTACCGGAGCCGGCGAAAAGATCGGCGAAACGCCCAGCGGGCGGCAGCGCATCCAGCACCGCCGCGACGAGCGCCGCCTCGCCTGCTGGTGTCGGCTGCAGAAAGCCGAGCGGCGGCAGCGCTACATCGAGGGGACCGAACCGCGCGTGTAATGGCTGGCGCTCGATTATCACGTCCGGAACATCGCCAAGATTGGCGCGCCACGACAATCGATCGATCCCCAATTCGTCGGCAAGCGTCGTCATCGCTTCGCGCACCGCCGCATCGGGCACTCCATGCCGGCCGACTGGACCGGTGATGACGATCTCGAATTGACCACCAACGGTTTGGATGAAGGCGGTGGCCGGTTTGCCTTCCTGCAACATCGGCCCGAGAAGCGGCGCCAGTCGCGGACGCAGCGCCATGATCGCCGGGTTTGCGATGAGGCATGAATCGATCGCCACCACCTCCCGCTGGCGGCGGCGCGAATAGCCCAACGTGACAGCCCCATCCCGCTTTTCCGCGGTGAAGGTGACGCGCCGCCGGCCGCCGCCCGGCAGAAACACCGGATCACGCCAGAGCTTGGGACTCAAATCTTTCGCGGCCAGGGCTTCGCGGACGATGCTGCTCTTCCAATCGCGATAGAATATCTCGCTCCCATGCTGCAGCGTGCAGCCGCCGCACAGCGCGTAATGCGGGCACGGCGGCTCCACGCGGTGCGGCGAGGCTTCGGCGATCCGAACAACATCGCCGCGCAACACGCCGTCAACATCGCGGCGGAGCTTGGCTTCGATCAGATCGCCGGGCAGCGCGCGATCGACAAAGACGCGCTCGCGCTTCGAGGTACCGATACCTTCGCCTTTGGGATTTAGCTCATCGATCCTAATTTCGCCGGCCATTGCTCCTGAGGCTGCCGTTATTTCGGCAGGAATTCCTCCGTATAGAGTGCCTTCATATCGGGCTCGCTCGGCAGCAATTCCAGTTCGACCATCGCCTGCGCCGCGACCTTGAGCGCCGCGGGATCGAAACGCCCGTCGCGCGAGAACATCGGCATCACCTTGTCATAGGTGTGGCTTGCGATGTCGGGATCGGTGATGCCGTCGGCCTTCATGTCGAGCTTCACCGCCTCGGTCTTGTTCTCATGCATCCATGTAATAGTGTCGAACCACGCCTTGAGGAAGCGGCGGATCACCTCGGGACGCTCGGCGATCATCTTGTTGCTGGCGAAGATCGCATGCGTCAGATAGGTGGTGATATAGTCGCCGTGATCGGCGATCACCTTGCCGTAGCCCTGCTTCTCGTAGGTGTAGCCGACATCGATGCCGGTGGTCATCGCATCGACCTGCTTGGTGCGGAGCGCCGAGATGTTGGCGGCGTTGCCGCCGCTGATATAGACGATGTTGATGCCTTCGAGCCCCCAGCCGAGCTTGTCGGAAAGATGCCGCGTCAGCCAGAAGACCAGCGAGTTGCGCGAGGCGACCGCGACGCGCTTGCCTTTGAGATCCTTCACCGTGTCGATGCCGGTGTCCTTGCCGGCGAAAACGCCGTAGGCGAGCGGCGGGCCGGCCATGGCCGCGACCGCTTTATCCGGCACGCCCTTCACCACGAAAGCCATATCGGTGCCCGAAGCGAGACCGATATCGACCTGCCCCGCGGTTATACCCTGTTGCAGCTTCGCCGCCCCCTCGAAGCCTTGGATCGTCACATCGAGACCGGCCTTGCTCATGATCCCGGTGTCGACGCCGATATTGATCGGCACGAAGGCGAAGGATGTCGGAAAGGCTTTGCCGACGATGAGCTTGTCATTGGCCGAGGCGCGATCGGCCACGGCCAAAAGCGCCAGCGCTGTCGCGCCGAAAGTCAGTGCCGAAAAGCGAAGCTTTGAGGAAAAACGCATGTGAATCCGAGCCTCCCTGCCGAAGCATTATATGATGGCGCCGATATTACCGATTTGCCGCTTTATTCATAGGAAAAGCATTGCGGGGCGCGATTGTCAGCCGGCGCCGCCACCCTCTAAACTGGTGGTCCCGGGGGCAGCGAGAAGCAGGAGGAAGCGATGGCAGAAGGCACTTCAACTTCGTTAGATGCGCGCGCCGACGCGCTCGAACGCAAGATGAGTGACGAGTTCGACGTGCTGATCTCCAAATCGGCGCTCTTCAACATGGCCGATGGCAATCTCGGCCCGACCAATATGGGCGCCAGCCTCAGCGTCGCCGACCGCAAGGGCAAGTTCTACCTGATGGATGACGATCCGCGGCTGCCGAAGATGCCGGCGCGGCCGACCTTGCTCGACTTCTTCAAATATCGTGCGGCCGGTACGCAGCATCTGCTGCAAAGCGGCAATCTCGCGTTAAAAAAAGGTATGCCCGAGAAGATCGTCCTTGCCTGCCTGCTGCATGACATCGCCAATTCGCTCTTCATCAAGAGCGATCACGGCTATTGGGGCGCGGCACTCATCGAGCCCTATGTCGACGAAGAGATCAGCTGGGCGATCCGCGCACACCAAGCGGTGCGCTTCTTTCCCGATGAATCCGTCGGCTATTCCTATCCCGAAATGTATATCCGGCATTTCGGCAAGGATTACGTGCCCGAGCCCTACATCCAGGAAGCCTATAAAAAGGCGCGGGCTCACAAATGGTACATGACGGCGCGCATGATCACTGTGCACGATCTCTATTCCTTTGATCCAAATGTGGTCGTGACCTGGGAACCGTTCGAAGACATCATCCGCCGCCACTTCAAGCAGCCCGAGGAAGGTCTTGGCTTTGACGACAGTCCGTCGGCCTTCATGTGGCGCACCATCCGCCGACCGACGAAATATCTCTGATGTAACGCGGCCGGCGCAACCGGCCGCGAAACCTCGGGCATGGCATCATCGATATCGGGGTTCCGCCCGATAGGGCGCATTTCCCGCCATCGATAAGCTCGCTCGCGTCATGCTTAGGCCGACGAAGCTATGTCCGTCGCAGCCGCGGACCGCCTACGCTGCGGCGAGGCTGGTGCTCGCGCTGAGTCTTTGTTTCGTCACCGCGTGCTCGATGAATCGCCTTCCCGCTGTTCCGCAGGCGCAGGAAGGACAGCCGGTGACCGTCGATGGCATGAGCGGAATCCGCTACTGGGGCGACGAAGCCACGCCGGCGCTCATCGCATTAGCAACGGACGCGGTCAACCGCGAAAACGCCGCGCGTACCGCCGCGGGCCTTCGCGGTCCGCTGCCGCCGGCGAATTATCTTGCGATCTCCGGCGGCGGCGAGAACGGCGCATTCGGCGCCGGGCTGCTCGTAGGCTGGACCGCGTCCGGCACGCGGCCGAGCTTTAAGCTGGTGACCGGCATCAGCACCGGGGCCCTCATCGCACCCTTTGCCTTTCTCGGCCCGCAATACGACCAGAAGCTGCAAGAGGCGTATACGAGGATGTCGGGTAAGGACGTGCTCGTGAAGCGCTGGCTCACCGCTGCGCTATGGAGCGACGCGCTCGCCGACAATGCGCCGCTGCGCGAAACCGTGGCGCGGCTTGTTGACCAGAACATGTTGAACGCGATCGCCGCCGAATACGGCAAAGGCCGCTTGCTCATCATCGGTACGACCAATCTCGACGCGCGGCGGCCGGTGATGTGGGACATCGGCAAAATCGCAGCGAGCGGCAATCCGAAGGCGCTCGATCTCGTCCGCAATCTTCTCGTCGCCTCGGCGGCCCTGCCGGGCGCGTTTCCGCCGATGATGATCGACGTGCAGATCGGCGGAAAGGATTACCAGGAGATGCATGTCGATGGCGGTGCGACCGCGCAGGTCTTTGCTTATCCGCCTAGCTTCAACGTCGGCAGCCTTGCACGCAACATCAACGTCACGCGCGAGCGTCATCTCTATATCATCCGCAACGCACGCCTCGATCCGGAATGGGCCGATGTCTCGCGGCAGACGCTCAGCATTTCCGGCCGCGCCGTCTCTGCGCTGATCCAAACGCAAGGGCTGGGCGATCTTTATCGCATCTATCTCGCCGCGCAGCGCGACAAGATCGATTTCAATCTCGCCTACATTCCGGAAAGCTTCAACGTGCCGCTGCCCGAGCCTTTCGACACGCATTACATGGATGAGCTGTTCAAGCTCGGCTACACGATGGCGGTCAAAGGTTATCCCTGGGCAAAGACGCCGCCGGGCTTCGATCAACCTGAAACCTTGCCTGTCCGCCGCGAGGCCGGCCACTAAATTCGGAGACAGCGCAGCGCTTGTCCCGCTCGCGCAACCGAAGCAATTGCCCAGCCCAATGCATCCTCGGGCAGACGCTCATAAGGATTCGGGGTTTCGCCTGATACGGAGCGCGTTTCGCCGTCGATACCCTGTCACCCGTTATGGCTGGGCAGACGACGCAATCTCCCTCGGAGCCGCGGACCGCACCTTTCTCTCCTCTTGAGTCCAGCGACTTGACCGGCATGGCCTGGATTCCCGGCGGCACATTCCGCATGGGATCGGATCGGCATTATCCCGAAGAAGCCCCGGTCCATAGCGTCGCCGTCGAAGGCTTTTGGATCGATCGCACGCCTGTCACCAACAGCGATTTCGCGCGCTTCGTCGCCGCAACCGGCTACGTGACGCACGCCGAGCGCCCGCCGCGCGCGGAGGATTATCCGGGCGCCAAGCCCGAGGCGCTTGTGCCCGCTTCCGTCGTGTTCCGCCAACCGAGACACGCGGTCGATCTGCGCGATGTCCATAATTGGTGGACCTATGTGCCTGGCGCCGATTGGCGCCATCCGCGTGGACCGCAAACCACGATCATCGCCAGCGGCAACCATCCCGTCGTGCAAATCGCGTTCGCGGATGCTGAAGCCTATGCCGCTTGGGCCGGTAAGTCGCTGCCGACCGAAGCCGAATGGGAATTCGCCGCGCGCGGCGGGTTCGATGGCGCGGAATTCGCTTGGGGCGACGAGCTGCGACCGGGCGGCCGCGTGATGGCGAATACCTGGCACGGCGCCTTCCCACATCAGAACCTTTTGCCGCGACGTCCGGGAACGACGGCCGTCGGTTCCTATCCGCCCAATGGCTACGGCCTCTTCGACATGATCGGCAATTGCTGGGAGTGGATCAGCGATTGGTATCAGGAGCATCACAAAGCCGCGGGCGAATGCTGCGGCAGCGCCGGCGATACACGCGGCCTGCGCGAAGCGAGCATCGATCCGCGCGACCCGGCAGCGATCCCGCGCAAGGTGATGAAGGGCGGCTCCTATCTCTGCGCGCCGAATTACTGCCGGCGCTATCGCCCGGCCGCGCGCATGGCGCAACCGATCGATACCGCAACCTGTCATCTCGGCTTCAGATGCGTCATTCGCCCTGGAGGAAAGGCCGAAAGCGATTAACCGTTATCGGGAGAAAAGGACATGAGACGTTTAGGCTCGCTGGTTGTTTTATCCCTGCTGACCGCCGCCTCAGTCGCTTTTGCGCAAGCTCCGTCAGGCCCGCAAGCCACTTCGGACTCGCCAAAAGCGGTGACACGCACGCTCGTCGCCGGCGATCACGACCGGGTTCAGGCGTCGGTCACCGCGATCGATTACGCCAGCCGCATGGTCACTCTCAAAACGGACAGCGGCAGCCTCACGCTTCAAGTCGGGCCGCAGGCCAAGAACTTCAATCAGGTGAAGGTCGGCGACAAAGTGACGGCCGATCTCTACAGCGCCGCGGCAATTTATGTGCGCCGCGTCGACGAGCCGCCTTCCGCCAACGAAGCCACCGCCGTCGAGTATGCCGCGCCGGGAGCGCAACCGGGCGGCGTCATCGTCAATACCAAGGAAATCACGGCACGGGTTGACGCCATCGATCCCAAGACGCGCAAAGTCACCCTTACGGGTCCCGCGGGCAACAGCGTCACCATCAAGGCTGACGATGCCGTTCAGAATTTCGATCGCATCAAGACCGGCGATCAGGTCGTCGTTCGCTATACCGAAGCGCTCGCGTTGTCGGTCGACAAGAATTGAGTCACGCGAGAGACCGTTGAGTGTCCGTTCTGCTCCGCCGGCCCGCTCAGATGTTTTGATGGGCCTCATGGGTTATCGCACGCCCAATATCGACCGCATCGCCAAGGAAGGCACGATCTCACCGATTATCAGGCGATGAAGAAGCTGAAGCAGAACATAGGGGATTGAGCGCCATGACGATCCCAAATCTAACCCGCCGGACAATGTTTGCCGCGCTCTTTGCGCCGGCGCTCATCCCCCAGCGCGCGGCGGTAGAGACGAGCGATGCCAACCCTCTGCCATCCTGGGACGCCAGCGCGAGGAAGCAGGCCATCCTGGATTTTGTCGCGCGGGTGACGATGCAGGGAGGACACGATTTTGTGCCGCCCGAGCAGCGCATCGCCGTGTTCGATAATGACGGCACCTTGTGGTGCGAGCAGCCTTTCTATTTCCAGCTCGCTTTTGCGTTCGACGAAATCAAGCGCATGGCACCACAGCATCCCGAATGGAAGTCGCAGCAGCCTTTCGAGGCCGTGCTCAATGGCGACATCGCCGCGCTCGAGGCTAGCGGAGAGAAAGGTCTGTTGGAGATCGTCATGGCGACGTATAGCGGCATGACCGTTGACGCCTTCGCCGCGACGGTCCGCGATTGGATCGGAACGGCACGACATGCGCGCTACAAGCGGCCCTATCTCGATCTCGTCTATCAGCCGATGCAGGAGCTGCTCGCCTATTTGCGCGCCAACGGCTTCAAGACCTTCATCGTATCCGGCGGCGGCGTCGAGTTCATGCGGCCCTGGACCGAGCGAGCCTACGGTATCCCGCCCGAGCAGGTCGTCGGCTCTTCAGGCGTCGTGACATACGAGAGCCCTCCCGATGGCAAGCCGCAATTGCTGAAGATCGCCAAAGTCGAATTCATCGACGATGGACCGGGCAAGCCCGTCGGCATCAATCGCTTCATCGGCCGGCGGCCGATCTTCGCCTTCGGCAATTCCGACGGCGATCTCGCGATGCTGCAATGGACGGCGGCCGGCGATGGCGCGTGCTTTGCCGGAATCGTGCATCATACCGACGCGGAGCGTGAATGGGCGTATGACCGGAAATCCCATATCGGCAAGCTCGACAAGGCGCTCGATGAAGGCCGCGCCAAGGGCTGGGCGATCGTCGACATGCAGCGCGACTGGGGAAAGATATTCGCTTTCGAGCGCAGCTGAGCGATTGCTGCCGTTTAGAAGCGAAATCGAGTTGGGACGGAAACCTGATCGACCGGGTCGGGTGAATTCCCGATTATCGTGTGGTGCAAACGAGCAGACCGATGTTGCCAAACGTCCGATCGGCATTTCCGGTCTCGCGGTCCGGTTCCTCTCTTCTGTCGCTCAGTAGTCCGCCCGATAGCGAGCGAGAGTGCGGAAATAAAATACTGCGCTTCCCCAACAACCCTTGGATGAAGCGCTATGACCACTGCGAGCACCTCTAGCGATCAGCGTGCCAACACCACCGTGAACCGCCGCAGCATTCTCCTTGGCAGCACATCGCTCGTCGCCCTCTCCGCGATCGGAACAGGCGCGCCTATCCAACTCGCCCAGGCGCAGACGCCGCAAACGCCGGCACAACAAGGCGCCAGCGGACGACCGAATATTCTTGTCGTCATGGGAGACGATATCGGTTGGTTCAATGTCGGTGCCTATCACCAAGGCATCATGTCGGGCAAGACGCCGAATCTCGACAAGCTCGCCGCCGAAGGGATGCGTTTCACCGATTATTATGCGGAAGCAAGCTGCACCGCCGGTCGCGCCAGCTTCATCACCGGCCAGATTCCGCTTCGCACGGGTCTCACGACGGTCGGTCAGGCCGGCGCCGATGTCGGAATGCCGGATCAAGCGATCACGATCGCCGCCGCGCTGAAGGCGCTCGGTTACGCCACCGGACAGTTCGGCAAGAACCATCTCGGCGACCAGAACAAATACCTCCCGACCGTGCATGGCTTCGACGAATTCTTCGGGTATCTGTACCACCTCGACGCGATGTCCGATCCCTATTGGTTCGATTACCCGCAGGACTGGATCGACAAATACGGGCCGCGCAATCTCGTGCATTCCTACGCCAGCGACGCGGACGATCCGACGGTCACGCCGCGCTGGGGGAGAGTCGGCAAGCAGCGCGTCACCGATGAAGGGCCGCTGAAGCCGTTCAAGGACATGAGCGGCGACCATCAATTCTGGCAGAAAGGCCGCGACGCGAAATACGACATGGAGACCTTCGACGAGGTTCTCGTCGAGAACAGCAAGCGCTTCATGGATCAGGCCAAGCAGGCGGGCAAGCCGTTCTTCGTCTGGCACAACACCACGCGCATGCACGTCTTCACCTACCTCTCGCAGAAGTACCAGGCGAAGATGAATTACGAGAGCAATTACGGCCTCGAAGAAGCTGGCATGGCGCAGCTCGACGATTGCGTCGGCGATCTACTGAAGCATCTCGATGATATCGGTGTTGCCGACAATACCATCGTCATCTTCACCACCGACAACGGCGCCGAAGTTTTCACTTGGCCCGACGGTGGCATGACGCCGTTCCGCGCCACCAAGGGAACGGTCTACGAAGGCGGTTTCCGTGCACCCTGCATCATCCGCTGGCCGGGCAAGATCAAGCCCGGCTCGGTCGAGAATGGCATCTTCTCCGGCCAGGATTGGCTACCGACCCTCGTCGCGGCGGCCGGGAATCCGAACATCACTCAGCAGCTCCTGCAAGGCGTGCAGCTCGGTGACCGGACCTACAAGAACCATTTGGACGGCTACAATCAAATGGATCTGCTGACCGGCAAGGGGCCTTCGCTCCGCCACGAACAATACTATTTCGCGGAGGCGAATCTGGGCGCCATCCGGGTCGACGACTTCAAATTCCAATTCCTGCAGCAGCCTTATGGCTGGCCGGGCGAAAAGGTCGCGACAGACATGCCGACGATGGTGAACATACGCCAGGATCCGTTCGAGCGGACGCCGTCGATCCGTGGCGAGACCACGAATAATATGGGCGGCGGCTACATGAACGAATTCTACGCGCGTGAGTTCTGGCGCTTCGTCATGGTCCAGCAGAAAGTGGCGGAGCTCGCGCAAACGGCGATCGAATTTCCGCCGATGCAGTCGCCGGCATCCTTCAACCTCGCCGCGGTCAAGGAAAAGATCGACGCTGCGATGAAGAGCCACGAAGGACAATAGGTTGACGGCAGTCTCGGGTCGCCCCGTCGCTTCCCTCAGAGAGAGGACGCCGCGGGCGCATTTCCGCAACGCTGCTCATATTGCCGCTGCTCGCATAGATACGGCTCGACCTCATTGTCGATACGGACCGTCCTCGCGGAGGTCTCAACTCATCCGAATAGCGCCAGAGAACCGGATCGCGCATTGCAGACGATGCATGATCATTAACGCGCAAAACGCCATGAAGAGATTTGCGGGGAGGACCAATGAAACCAAAAATCGTTCTGGGCTGCAGGGTGGATCTCTGCAGGCTATTCGTTGTCATCCTGATCGCGGGTCTGATGGGCGTCGGTGCCGCTGGCGCGCAGCAGACTGGCCCCCAACCTGTGCAGCCAGCGCCCGTTCCACCACAGGCCTCGCCGCGAATCGAAGTTCTGCTCACCCCATATGTGTGGCTACCTTGGACTGCTTCGACGGTCAGCCCCTACAACAGCCGGATACCCAGTGCGTCGTCGACGGTCGATCCCGGCACGCTCATCAGCCATCTCACCTGGGTCCCCTTCATGGGCGCAGCCGAGCTCCGCTACGGCGCGTATGGCGCGATGTTCGATTACATCCATGCGCCGGTGAAGTCGGGCGCCAATAGCAAGGCCCAACTCTTCAGCGGTGCGACTACCGGAATGACCGAGGACAGCGGGACGGCGATGTTCCTCTATCGTCCGTGGGCGCGACCCGACCAATCGATCGATGTCGGGGTAGGGGTACGAGCCTGGGGCATCGCCGGAGACATCAAGCTTAACCAAGGCTTGTTGCCGCCAGTGAGCGTCGCGAACGGGCTCAGCTGGGCCGATCCGCTGATCGGCGGACGTTATCACCGCGAGCTCGGCAACGGGTTTGGCTTGACCGCCTATGCCGATGTCGGCGGCTTCGGGCTCGGCGCACAAGTCGATTGGCAAATTCTCCTCACTTTAGACTACCGGTTGAATTCGTGGGTCGACCTGCGCGGCGGAATCCGCAGCCTGAACTACACCTATCGCGGCAAGAGCGCTGAGTTCACCGAACACCTGTATGGTCCGATTCTCGCGGCGACCTTCCATTTTAACCCGTGAGACAGTTCCGGGATCGAAAACGCATTGTTCGCTGCAGCAGGAGAGCGCGGCTTGGTACGCGCTAAAGAACAATTGTCCGTCTTATGCGGGTTCCCATCGATGAGCTTGGTTTCGGTGGTTCGTCTATTTTATTGGTGGCGTAGCGTGCTCAGTCCCCGCGCTTCAACATGATCGTCCAGCTAGGGAGCGAACCCAATGCCGATGACTGTATCAATGAATCGCTTGTGGCTCGTGCTGGCAGGAACGATCTTCGTCGCAGCTTGCCAAACCGAAAATCAGATGCTCAGCAACGAGCAGGGCACGGCCATGAATGCGGCCGTTCGCCGGGGACAATTCGAGATGGGCTGCCCAGCGGCCGCCGGCACGGTCATCTCGAGCAATGTACTCCAGCCGGCGCTATGGGGCGGCATTGAACGCGCCGAATACACCATCGGCGTACAAGGCTGCGGGAAGCGTGCCACATATGTCTCGGTTTGTCCCATTGCATCGTTCGGATCGAATAATTGCTTTGCCGCGGCAGGGCTAAGCAATCCGAATATGAGCCTGCGGCCGTAGACGCAGAAATCGGCACCTATCCATGAATGATTGCCGCACATTTTTTGCGCGACAGTCATGCTCCGCGGTCTCAAGTCGCACGGCTTAAAAGAATGAATCACCTGTTCGCCCTGATCGCAATGTTGGCTTTCCGAAGGCGAAGAAAGTCGGCGGCGGGTGATTGCCTGCCGAACGCGTGGAAATCGTCTGCGCTTGTACTTGGACTATTTGCATTTATCGGCACCCCACCAAATACCGCTCACGCCGACGGAGCCTTGTTGTCAGGGGAGTTCGAAAGCCATGCCTGCCAAGCGATCATGGGCTTGAATTCGTCGGAGGCCCAGTATGCGGCTTGTGTCGGAAGCCTGAGTGATAGCCTTGCAGCGGCTTATCACAAAAATGACGTCTCACGCGGCGCGAATAACGTCTCGTGGAATCCCTTTCAGCGCGCTTGCGCCGAAATAGGCATCCGTCCGAACAGCCACATCTTCAAGAAATGTGTCGTCGATTTGAGCAGTACGCTCTTCAAGTTGGACAGCATTCCCGGCCGGTGACTTAAACGCGCACCTGCCCGGCGGGCTCGGCGCTACCACCACGCTGGGCTGGATCAGCGCCGCCATCGCCGCGAGCGATCGCGGCGGCACCATATCTCCATCTCCGCCGCGGGAAGCCGTGACGCCGCTTCGGCATAAGTGCCCAGAATCCGTTTGATCGCAACAACTGAGACAATTTTCGTTGCCGACTTGGGTGAATCCCCGACCGGCTCTCTCCGGTGAATCCCGGATTGGCGCGTCGCGCCAAACATTCCACTGTTCCGTAGCGCCGTCTCCAACCTATTGACGGGCTTTTGATCATGGTCACCACCGACCTCGGTCCGAACTTCTCGCTCATCGACGGCGGCCCGGCGCGCAACACGCTGCGCCGGCTGAAGCTCGGACAGCCGCTGTCGAACGCCGCCTTGCTGCGCAATGCCGGCATTCTGATTTTGCTGACATGGCTACCGCTGGCCGTTTTGACCTCGGCGCAGGGGCTGGCGTTGAGCGGCCCGGCCATTCCCTTCCTCAAGGATATCTCGGCGCATGTGCGCTTCCTCGTCGCGCTGCCGATCTTCATCGCCGCCGAGGGAGCGATCGGCGCGCGCATTCGCGTGACGATCGCGCATTTCGTCCTGGCGCGGCTGATCCGCGAGGAGGATCAAGAACGCTTCGGTCAGATCATCACGAAGGCCATCGCTTGGCGCGACTCGCGCATTGCCGCTTTCACCCTCCTTGCCATCGTCGTGCTCGCCTCCTGGGCCTCCGCCAGGCAAGGCCTCGGCACGGGCATTCCGAGCTGGTACGTGCCTTCGGGCAGCGGCGCTCTCTCGCTTGCGGGCTATTGGTACGCCTTCTTCTGCCTGCCGATCCTCAACTTCCTCATCCTGCGGTGGGTCTACCGTCTGATCGTGCTGACCGTCCTGTTGCGGCAAATCGCGAAACTCGATCTGCACCTGATGGCATCACATCCGGACGGCACCGGCGGCCTCGCTTTTCTCGGTCGCATCTTGCCGGTATTTGGCACCATCGTCTTCGCCTTGAGCGCAATGATCTCGGCGCGGATCGCGACGCGCGTTTTGTTCGGCGGAACGGATCTCTACGACGATCTCGCCGCCCTGGCGCTCGTGGTCGTGCTCGAGTTGATCATTTTCGCCGGGCCGCTCATGCTGTTCATGCCGAAGCTTTACGCCTTGCGCGAGGAAGGCTTGCGGCGCTACGGCGCGCTCGGCACTCGCTATACGCGTCTCTTCGAGAAAAAGTGGTTCCACGGCGGCGCCAGCGACGAACCGCTGCTCGGCAGTGGCGATATCCAATCGCTGGCCGATCTCGCGAACAGCTATGAGGTGGTCCACCGCATGAAGATCATACCGGCGGGAATGAATGATCTCGCCTTCCTCGTGGTACCCGCCATCCTTCCGGCGCTGCCGCTCGCCGCAACCGTGGTGCCGCTTAGCGAGCTGCTTAAGAACGCGTTGAAGCTGATCGCCTAGACTAGGGCTCGATCACTGCGGGTACGCGGCCGGATTTGATGGCCTTGAGCAGCGCGCGTGATCTTTCTCGGTCCGATTTGCCGCAACAGAGCCCTTCATATTCTTCATCTGCCGGACGTAATAGTGGCGGCCATCGATTTCGTTATAGCCGAGCAGCGGATCATTGCCGGCCGCCTCGCCGGAACCCGGCGCCGAACGAGGCTAGGAGAGAAACTTCTCCGTATAGAGCTTGGCGATATCGATCGATGGATCGACTGTCTTCATATCGGTCCAGGACTCGCGCAACGTCGCCAGCGCCTGCTTGTCGAAGCGCCCGTTGGTCGAGAATTTGTCGATCAGCGTGTCATACATGCGCTCGGCAACCCCGGTCGTATAGCCGGTGACTTTGGCAGCGATCGGCGTCGTCTCCGCGCGATGCGCTTTCATGAAAGCCACGGATTCGAACCAGGCCTTGAGAAAGCGGCGCACCGCATCGGGATTCCGCTCGGCGATCGCATTGGTGGCAAAGATGGTGAAGAGCTCGATGCTTTTCACATAGGTCGAGCAATCGATCAGCAGGCGTCCCGCCTTGGTCTCTTCGAGCTGATAGCCCGTCGACGTGCCGCCGACATCGGCTTCGATCGCACCGGTCTTCAGAGCGGCAAAGGCCGCCTTCGGCGAGCCGCCGACCGGCACGGGAATGGCAGCATCCGCGCCCTTCCAACCCTTGGCAAGGTTGAGCGCCAGCACCAGCCATTCGGTGAGCGAGCCGGCGGTGGTGATGCCGATCTTCTTGCCTTTGAGGGAATCGATGCCGTCGCCGGAATAGCCGCTGCCGACGCTGATCCCCATGAAGGCCGGCGATTCGCAGATCGTTGCCACCGCGATCTCGGGCGCGCCCTTGGCGATGAGCTGCATACTGGGACCGGAGCTCAGCGAGAGGTCGACCGCGCCGGCAATGACCGCCTGCGCCATCTTGGTGCCGCCGGCGAAGATGATTTCCTCGACCTCGACGCCATGCTTGTCGAAGATGCCGTGCTGCATCCCGACATTGAGCGGGACGTAGCCATAGACTTCCGCGACCGCTTTCCCGACGCGCAGCTTGTCCGCGGCTCTGGCGGTGTGCAGCGCGGGCAGCGCTAGCGCTGTGCCCAGACCGGCGAGCGTGACACGACGCGAGATCTTTTTCATGACGTCCTCCCCGTATCGTCACCGATAATCGTTCGATTCTTTCGTCGGACGATATCAGGCGAGCGGCGGGCGTGTCACGCCAAACACGCGCACCGACTCAGGGCAGGAATTTCTCCGTATAGAGCGTCGTCATATCGGGCTTATGGTCGAGGATGCCGGTATCGGCGATCGCCTGCGCCGTCACCGCGACGGCTTTCGCATCGAAGCGGCCGTCGCGCGAGAAAAGCGGCATCTGCTCGCGATAGGTCTGCTCCGCCACTTCGCGCGAGAGATGCGATATTTCCTGCGCCACCTTGACCGTCGCCGCCTCGTTCTTCTCCATGAAGGCGATGGTCTCGAACCACGCTCTGAGGAAGCGCCGCAGCAACGCCGGATTCTTCTCGATGAGATCGTTCGAAGCGAAGATCACATGGCCGAGGAAATCCGGAATGATGTCGCCCATGCGGACGAGGATGCGCACCTTGCCTTGCGCCTGCAGCTCGTAAGCGTCCTCGGTGCCGTCGACATTCGCGTCGGTATTCCCCGTCAGCAGCGCGGCGATGCCGCCGGCGCGGCCGCCGGTATCGGCGATATGGATGCCGTCGGGGCCCCAGCCCTGGCGCCGCGAGGTCTCGAGCACGGTCCAGCCGGTGAGGCTGTTCTTCGGACCCGAGCCGACGGTCTTGCCCTTGAGCTGATCGAGGCGTGTGATCGGCGAGTCCTTTTTGACGATGATCGAGATGTTCATCGGCGCACCGAACATCGCCGCGACCGTCATCTCGGGCGAGCCTTTGGCGATCGACGCCATCTCCGGCCCGGAGCCGAGTGCGATGTCGAGCTGACGCGCCGCCATCGCCTGATGCATCTTGCCGCCCCCGCCGAAGCCGATGCTCTCGGTCTCGATCCCATACTTGCCGAAGATGCCGTTCTCGCCGCCGATCTCGATCGGCGTGAAATCGAAGGCGCGCGCCTCGGGCTTGCCGACACGAAGGTGATCGGCGGCAAAGGCGGGCGCGGCGGCAAGGAAAGCGGCAATCGTGACAACGACAGCTTTCATGGTTTCCCCGATAGACCCAACCCGTCATTGCGAGCGAAGCGAAGCAATCCAGGATTCGCGTGAAATGCTGGATTGCTTCGTCGCTACGCTCCTCGCAATGACGTTGCTGGCATTAACCCGCTCATCGCAGGAACTTTTCCGTATAGAGGCGCGCCATATCGAGCGGCGTATCGGTCAGTTTCAGGTCGGCGAAGGAGCGTTTCAGATTAGCCAGCATCTCGGCGTCGAATTTGCAATCGTTCGACAAAGCGCCGAGATTGAGGTCGAAATCCTTGCTTTGCACCGCAGCCGAGGCCTTGGTGATCTCTCGCTCGATCGCGATGCTTTCGTCGCGATGGCTGCGCATAAAAGCGATGGTCTCGAGCCAGCCGGCGAGGAAGCGGCGGAGCGCATCGGGATTGTCGGTCATCAGCCGCTGCGTCGCGTAGATCACGCCGCCGCCGACATGGCCGGCATATTTCGATGCCGGGATCAGCAGGCGTCCGGTGTGCTCTTCCTCCATGGTGAAAGCGAGCATCGTCCCGGTATAGGCGGCGTCGACCGCGTGGGTCTTGAGCGATGCCACAACCGATGCGGGGTTGTTGCCGATCTCGACGATATCGACGCCTTTTGGTCCCCAGCCCTCGCGGCGTTCGAGCTCGAGCGTCAGCCAATAAGAGAGCCCGCCGACGGCCGCGACCGCGATCTTCTTGCCTTTAAGATCGGCGACGTCGTGGATCGGCGAATCCGCCGGCACGAGAATGCCCAGGAAAGCAATCGCGGGCGCGACATTGCACACCGCAAGCGCGGGCGCGCCTTTGGCGATGAGCGCCATTTCCGGCCCGCCACCGATGCCGAGATCGACGCTGCCGGCGAGCATCGCCTGATGCATCTTGGCCGCGCCCTGGAAGACCACGATCTCCACATCGAGATCGTGCTTCGCGAAGATGCCGCTCTTCACCCCGATATCGAGCGGCAACACCGCCGGCGAGGTCAGCGCCGCTTTGCCGACGGGTAATTTCTCGGCTGCGTGCGATGGCAACGCGATTAGAAAGGCGACCAGCGCGACTATGACGGCTTTCATGTTCCCCCCCATAGAACTATTCGTCATTGCGAGCGGAGCGAAGCAATCCAGGATCTCACGTGATGCCCTGGATTGCTTCGTCGCTACGCTCCTCGCAATGACGTTTTCTTAGGCTGACAGCTACTTCGCCGCCGCCTTGTCGTAAACCTGCAGCCGCTCCTCGTTCATCCAGTCTTTATGCTGATCGAGGTTGATGCGCGCGGTTTGCGCCTGGCGCGATTCCTTGCAGACGATCTGCAGGATCTCGAGATCCTCGCTTCCGACCTTCTCGAACCAGTAGCGCGAGCCGCCGGGCAGCAGGATGCCGCCATTCGGGCCAACCTCGCCGAGCAGCTTGTCGCCGACGCCGTAAAACCGCGCCGCGCCTTTGAGCACCATCCAGACCGTGTCGCCGCCGGTGTGGTAGT
>DATMZZ010000038.1:0-14806 GCA_035573175.1 Allostellaceae bacterium | reverse complement strand
AGACGCCGCGCGAGCCGCCGACAAAATCCCAATTGGTGACGAAAGTCTGCACCACGATCGCCAGCGCGAGCGTGCCAATGGCGAAGAACACGCCGCGCAAGCGCAAGGTCAGCACGCCCATGCCGAGGCCGACGAGCCCCGCGAGCACGCCGCCGACCAGGATGAGCACCGGGATCGGCGGACCCCAGAGCTTGTGCAGTACCACCGACGCGTAAGCGCCGATGGCGAAGAAGCCGGCGGTACCGAAATTGATATAGCCGGTATAGCCGCCGAGGATGTTCCATGCCGTCGCCAACACGATGTATTGCAGCACGACATAGCCGGCGAAGAAGAAATAGTCGTTGGTGACCGCCACCATCGCAAGCGCAAAGACCACGATCACCACGGCCGCCGTCAGCAGACAGAAGGTGCTGTTCTTCATGCGCGCCCCAGAATGCCGGCGGGGCGGAAGGCCAGCGTCAGCAGCAGGATGCCGAAAGACACGGCCGGCGCCCAGGACGGGCCGTAAAAGGTTGCGGTGAGGCTTTCGGCGACGCCCAAAAGGATCGCGGCGCAGAGCATGCCGGGAAAACTGCCCATGCCGCCGAGCACGACGATGGCGAAGACGCGGCCGATATAGTCGCGGCCGATCGACGGCTCGACCGGCTGAATGATGATGAGCAGTGCGCCCGCGATCGCCGCCGTCGCCAGCGACAGCGAGAAGGCAATCAGCTTCACGCGGTTCGGGTTGATCGACATCAGCCGCAGCGCGAGGCTGTCCTGCGACACGGCGAGAATGGCGCGGCCGATATAGGTGCGCGACATGAAGAGCTGCAGCGCGCCGATCATCACGAAGGCGGCGAGGCACGGCACCAGCGTGCGCCAGGCGAGATCGACGAAGCCGATATGCAGTGTGTCGTCGATATAGAAGGCCTGGACGAAACGGTAATCGACGCCGAAGCTGAGGATCAGCGCAACTTCGGTGATGAAGAGAATGCCGAAGAAGAAAGCGAGGCCGCGCAGGCCTTCCTCGCCGCGTCGCTCGAACGAATAGTGATAGATGCCGTAGAGCCCCGCGCCGAGCGCGAAGAAGAACGGCGTGATCACGATCCCGCCGATCAGGGGATCGATGCCCCAGCGCTGGTTCAGCACATAGACGCAGAACGAGCCGAGGATGACGAAGGCCGGATGCGCGAGGTTGCCGATATCGAGCATGCCGAAAGAAATCGCGAGCCCGACGGAGACCGCCGCATAGAAACCGCCGAGCACGATTCCGGAAGCGATCGCGTTGACCAGCAAATCCGCGAACATGATCCTCCCCGATGGCGCGCCACCAACGTCTTGGGGCTGCCGTCTTCTTCAGCCTTTGGCTTGGGAACAGTTTGTCGCAACTGCGCGCGCTTTGCCAGTACCCGTTGTGCCTCGCTCTTTTAAGGCGGCTAGCCCTGCGCTAGGTTTTCACCTCGCGTGAGAAAAGGTCAGCACCACCATGCCGCAACCGATCGATCTGCAATTCGCCCATGTCGGCATCTACGTCACCGACCTTGCGAAGATGGCCGATTTCTATCACCGCGTGATGGGCTTCCCGATCACCGATGAGGGCCCGCTGCACGGCGCGCAGATGATGTTCTTCAGCCGCAATCCGCGCGAGCATCACCAGGTCGTGCTGGTCGCGGGCCGCCCGCCCGGCCACGGCGACAAGGTCATCAACCAGCTCTCCTTCCGCGTCGGCTCGCTCAGCGAGGTACGCGCTTTCTATCAGCGCGTCCGTAACGAGCCGACGGCGACCGATCTGCACCCGATCTGCCACGGCCATGCCTGGTCGATCTATTTCCGCGATCCCGAGGGCAACCGCATCGAGGTCTATTGCGATACGCCCTGGTATGTGCACCAGCCGATCCGGGAAGAGATGGATTTCAACCTGCCCGAGGACGAGATCCTGAAGCGCAGCGAGGCGCTTGCCCGCACCCTGCCCGGCTTCACGACCGCCGAGGAATGGCGCAGCCGCACCGCGCGCATCATCGCCGATTACACGCCGGAATAAATATTTACCGGCATTAACTATAAGCCCGGTTCCGCGTTAACTATAAAACGAGTATTAACCAATAATAGCGCGGCTAAAGCCGCGAATTTGTATAGTAAATATCGATAATTCGATTGAATTCCGTTTCGAAACACTTAAACTCCGCGTTGTGGGTTCGGGCGTAGTTGAAGGATTTGAGACGATGCGGATCTTCACCGTGACCTGCGATGGCCGTCCTGCCGCGATGGTGCGTGCGGCAGATAAAAGCGAAGCGATCGCCGCCACTCTCGACCTCGCCGAGCAACGCAACCTCCTCGGCCTCGTCGCTGGACCGCGCCGCTTCGAGGCGCGCGAGCCGGCCGACGCCGAGATGGTCGAATGGTTCCGTCATCATATCGATCATCTGATCCTCCAGGAGCCGATCGCGGCATGATTGCAGCAGCAACTTTCACGATGAACGATTTCGACAAGAGCGAAGCGCGTCGCATTGCCGAGGATCTCATCGGCAAATACGGCGTCGACGCCATCGATTATGTCCTCGGCCGCGCCGAGCGCGCGGTCGATATCGGCGACGAGATCGCGCAAGGCATCTGGCGCCGGGTTCTCACCGCGACCTCCGAGTTGCTGCGGCGTTGACGCTCCGCTGAGCGCGGCATAGCGTGGACCCGATATGACGATCGGGCCCTATCAAACAATCCTCACCGACACGCCGGCGCCGCATGTGCTGCGCGTGACACTCAACCGTCCCGAGGTCGCGAACGCGTTCAACACGCAGATGATGCGCGATCTGCTGGCGCTGTGGCAGGAGCTTGCCACCAGCGACGCGCTGCCGCGCTGCATCGTGCTGACCGGCGCGGGCAATCGCGCCTTCTGTGCCGGCGCCGACCTCAAAGAGCGCAACACGCTCAGCGAGGCGCAATGGATGGCGCAGCATGTCATCATCGAAGAGCAATTCAAGGCGTTGATCGAATGCCCGGTGCCGGTGATCGCCGCCGCCAACGGCCATGCCTTCGCCGGCGGGCTGGAGATGCTGCTCGCTTGCGATTTCGCCTATGCGGTAAAGGCGGCGCGTTTCGCGCTGACCGAGGTGACGCTGGGCCTGATGCCCGGCGCCGGCGGCACGCAGACCCTGCCGCGCGCGGTCGGCGAGCGCCGCGCCAAGGAGATCATCCTGACGGGCAGGCCTTTCGAGGCGGCGCAGGCGCTGGAATGGGGCGTGGTCAACGCGCTCTATGAGCCAGACACGCTGATCCCGGCGGCGCTCGAGACCGCGACGCGCATCGCCAGCAACGCGCCGATCGCGGTGAAGGAGGCGCGGCGCTCGATCCATGGCGGGTTGCAGAAGGATCTCGCCGCCGCCATGCGCTTCGAGATCGAATGCTACAACAAGCTGGTCCCGACCGAGGACCGCCGCGAAGGCATCCGCGCCTTCAACGAGAAGCGCAAACCCGAATTTAAAGGCCGCTGAGATGGCCGAAACGGCGCTCGCGCTCGGCGAGGATTATCCGGAGATCCGCGCCGGGGTGCGGAAAATCTGCGAAGGCTTTCCCGGCGCCTATTGGCGCGGTCTCGACGAGCGGCAGGAATATCCCGACGCCTTCGTCAAGGCGCTGACCGAGGCGGGCTATCTCGCCGCGCTCATTCCCGAAGGCTATGGCGGCGCCGGCCTGCCCTTGCGCGCGGCGAGCGCGATCCTCGAAGAGATTCACGCCGCCGGCTGCAACGCCGCCGCCTGTCACGCGCAGCTCTATATCATGGGCACCTTGCTGCGGCATGGCAGCGAGACGCAGAAGCAGGCAATCCTGCCGAAGCTCGCAGCCGGCGAGCTGCGGCTGCAGGCCTTCGGCGTCACCGAGCCATCGACCGGCACCGACACGACGCAGCTCAAGACGCGCGCCGAGCGGCAGGGCGACCACTACGTCGTCTCCGGCCAGAAAGTCTGGACCTCGCGCGCGTTGCAATCCGATCTGATGCTGGTGCTGGCGCGCACCACGCCGGCCGACAAGGTGCGGCGCCGCGGCGACGGGCTGTCCGTCTTCATCGTCGATATCCGGAACAGTCTCGGCCATGGGCTCGAGATCAAAAGACTGCCGGCGATGATCAATCACAACACCACCGAGCTGTTCTTCGACGGCCTCAAAGTGCCAGCGGAGAACCGCATCGGCGAGGAAGGCAAAGGCTTCCGTTACATCCTCGACGGTATGAATGCCGAGCGCATCCTCATCGCCTCCGAAGCGCTGGGCGACGCGCGCTGGTTCATCCGCACCGCGACGGAATACGCCAAGAGCCGCATCGTCTTCGAGCGGCCGATCGGCCAGAATCAGGGCGTGCAATTCCCGATCGCGCGCGCTTTCGCCGAGACGGAAGCCGCCGATCTCATGGTGCGCAAGGCCGCGGCCCTGTTCGATAGCGGCGCTTCCTGCGGCGCCGAAGCCAACATGGCAAAGCTGCTCGCCGCCGATGCGTCATGGCACGCCGGCGAAGCCTGCCTGCAAACGCATGGCGGCTTCGGCCTGGCACGCGAATACGATGTCGAGCGCAAATGGCGCGAGACGCGGCTCTTCTCGATCGCGCCGGTCTCGACCAATCTCATCCTCGCCTATATCGCCGAGCATGTACTCGGTTTGCCGCGGTCGTATTAATCCAACGATTATAAACACGTCATTGCGAGGAGCGCAGCGACGAAGCAATCCAGTGGCTGCGACAGACTGGATTGCTTCGGCCTTCGGCCTCGCAATGACGATGTGTTTTTCTGTCTTGCGTCGCGCTACGCCATCATCGACTGCACCGCCTCGGCAACCGCCGTATCGCGCGGCAGGCGCGGCGCCGGGATGATCACGCCGGCGGCGCGCGCCTCGATGAGATCGACGAAGCGGTTGATGATCGTCTCGGGCTGGAAGTCCGGACGCGCCGCATGCACCTGTGCTTTCTCGGAAAGCGACGCGTAATAGGCCTCATTGTTCCACATGGCGTGGAGATGCGACGCCCACAGCTCGATCGGTGCGTCGTAATCGAGGCAGATGCCGCCGGGCCCGACGGCCTCGGGCAGGCCGCCGCGATTGCTCGCCAGCACAGGAATAGCGTTGATCTGCGCCTCGCTGGCGACGCGGCCCCAGGCCTCGTGATAGCGGCTCGGCGCCAGCAGCACTTTCGTCGAGCCATAGATTGCATCGACGCCTTTGGCCGGAGGACGGATGGTGACATTTGGCAAGGCTTCGGCAGCGGCACGCAGCTCGGCGCCGGTCATGCCGGGCCATTGCGGCAGGTTGCGATCGACGTTGTCGAAAATAAGAAACGGTATCTCCGGGCAGGCAGCGGCCAGCCTCACGACGAGTTCGCCGCCTTTGAAATTCTGCAAGCCGATGAAGGTAGCGTGGCGGCGTTCATGCTTTGCGAGGCGATAACGCGCCGGCTCGACCAGTGGCGGCACGACATGGAAGCTCAGCCCATGCGCGCCGTTATGGCGCGCCGCGTATTGCGAGACGGTGAGCCACAGCGTCTCCTGCCGCACGCGATCGGAGCCGGGATCGGGCGGCTCGTTCGCAGCATGGACGTAATAGACGACCGGCAGCTCGCGCGCGACGCAATGCTGCACAGTATGGATCCAGGATTGCACCACAACGATATCGGGCGCGAAGTCCGCGAGCACGCTATCGAAGGCGAAATCGACATCCCAGCTGCGATAGATCGGATAGCCGGCGAAATGATCGATCACGGCGCGGCGGCGCTCGCCGAGCTTCGTGCGCAAACTCGCCCATTTGCCGACGAGACCCGACGAGATGAGTCCCGCCACAACGGCGGGTTGATGGCCGCGCTTCAACAGCGCTTTGCAAAGCTGATCGGTATTGTGCTCCTGGCCGCGTTTGACCTCGGGCAGGAAGGCGGAATGGGTGACGAAAAGAATACGCATGGCAGATCGCCCGGTCTGGTTTGGTTGACGGAACGCGCGGCTGGTTCAGCGCGTCTCGGGCGGGTCGATCTTGGCTTTTGCCGGCCGGCCGCGATCGGTCACGAGCCAGGCAGCGAGCGCGATCAGGCCGACGCTGATCAGCGCCGCCGAGGCCTGCTGGATGCCGGTGTCGCTCAAGGGAAAGAGGTGCAAGTAATGCGGGTCGATCGAGGTCGCGATGGCATTGAGGCCCATCACAGCGCCGAGCACGCCGACGCTGTGGCCGAAGGCGCGACTCATGATGCTGGGCTTGGCGGTACGGCGGGTCATCGGTTCTTCTCCTGACGAAACAAGGAACTGCCGATGAAAAGGCAACAAATAGGCCAGACCCGCGACATCAAAGGCTTAGCGGATGTTAACCACGCCACGCCGCTCGTTTTGTAAAGCCGCGCGACGTTTACCCGCGTGACCTGCCGGAAAGACTGCCGAAATTCAGCCGCAATCCTTCCACGAAACCTCCATTGGCGCGGCTTACCGTGATGCTACTTGGGATCGCTAGACGCCTGATTCGGGAGAAAAGAACCATGCGCGTGATTTCCGCCACCATCGCCGCGGCCTTCCTGCTTGCCGCGCCGCCCCTCGCCCCCTCGCCTGTCCGGGCCGCGACGCCGCAGATCACCTGCTCGCAGATTCCGCAGGCGCAACGCTTCGTCGATGGCTTGAAGCCCGGCCCCAATACCCGCGCCGCGCAACAGCATCTCGACGCCGCGAAACAAGCCGCCAATGCCGGCAATGACAGGCAATGCGTGTCGGAGCTCGGCCGGGTGAATGAATACGCGACGCGCTCGGCCGCCGCCGATAAGCGCGCCGCGACGCATCACACCAGTGCGCACCCCACGACACATCACCGTCGCGTGCAATGCGCCGATGCGCTGCATCAGAACCGCCCGGGCGGTACCGATTATCACGGTCCGCCGGTCGCAGGCTGCCCCCAGCGCAAGCTTTAGTTTTCGCCCCATCCCCAGTGATGAACGCGGGCAGCGGCGTGACGCCGCTGCCCGCTGCTGTTTCGACGCGCCGATGCCATTGCGGCTTGCCGGACTTGCACTTGCCGAGGGGCGCGAAAGATGAAATTCTCCGCGGCGCAGAAAAATCATCAAGGGAGCAGCCAATGGCGGGCGTCCAACCTCCGACCCTTTCTTTTGCCGAGCGCGATCGCCGCTGGCAGCGGACTCGCGACCTGATGCGGAAGCACGATCTCGACGGGCTGGTGATTGCCGGCTTCCGCACGCGCGAGATGTATGAGAGCTATGTCAGCGACGATTACAACGAAGGCTGCGTCATCTTCCCGCTCGAAGGCGAGCCGGTCACGGTCACCTGGGCGCATCTGCGCGTGCTGCGCGCGCTCTGGTCGGCGGAGCACGGCAACAAGCTCTGGATCGAGGATCAGCGCGTCGCCACCAGCGGCCAGGCCGCGGCCGAGATCGTCGCCGAGAAACAACTCGCCGATGCCAAGCTCGGCGTGGTCGGCCTGACCTCGCAGGCACCGACCGAGACATGGGGCGGGATTCCCGCGACCTTCTGGGCGCAGTTCTCGACCGCGCTGCCGAAAGCGAGCTTCGAGGATATCTCGGAAGAATTCAGCCATATGATGCTGGTAAAGTCGAAGGAAGAGCTGGCGCAGGTACGCTATGCCGCCGACGCCGCGGAAGCCGCGTGCAAGGTCGTCGCGGAAGTCGCGGGGCCTGGTGTCGGCGAGGAAGTGATCATGGCCGAGGCGACGCGCGAAATGATCCGCTTCGGCATCGGCCTGCGCTATCCGATGATCGTGATGAATTCCGGTCCGGCTACGCTCTCCTGGGGGCCGCCGCGCTGGACGACGCGTGGCGAGGCGCCGCGTGTCCTGGAACGCGGCGATCTGATGCAGGCCGAGCTGATGCCGATGTGCGGCAATCAGGAGGTGCAGGTGCAAATGACCGTCGCCTGCGATCCGCTCGATGAGACCAATCGCAAATGCGAGCGGGTCGCACGCGAATGCTATGACGCCGGCGTCAAGGCGATGAAGCCGGGCATGAAATTCAGCGATCTCACCAAGATCATGGAAGAGCCGTTGAAAGCCGCGGGCTGCTGGTCCTACACGCCGCTGCTCCATTCCGTCGGCCCGCATTTCCTGATGGGCCGCAGCCACGTCAACGCGCCCAACCTCGCCGCCCAGGGCGTACGCTTCCAGGGCACGATGGATTGGCGCGTGCGCGATGCGGTGCTGGAGGAAGGCATGGTTTTCGCTTTCGAGCCGAATGCCTGTATCGAGCGGCATCGCGTCAATATCGGCGGCACTATGGTCGTGACCGCGACCGGCTGCGAAGAACTCAACCAGATCCCGACCACTGTCACCCATAAGCAATGACCGCGCAGAGCGCGGTTTGGGCAAGCAATAACAGCGGTGCGCGCCTCGTGCGCGCGCTGTGCTCTACGGGTCGAGCAATCCCGGCGCGCCGAGGGTGACGCTGCTCTCGGCGGGTGCCGGCTCCGTCTTGCCGAGCGCTTGCGCGATCTCGAAAGCCCGGTGTTGGCGATAGACGCTGCGCAGCGTCGCGTAGAAATCCATCGAATTCTTTTCGAGATCGTCGAGCGTATCGAGATGCTGGGCGCGGTCGTCGATGCCGTTGGTGGCGCCGCGCGCATAATTGGCAATGAGCGCGTTCGTTCCACCGACAAAGCCCAGGGGGTCGAGAAAGAAACCCATACCGCTACCAACGGCGTCGCGGAGATTCGACGGCCCGAGGATCGGAAGCACGAGATAGGGCCCCTCGCCGATCCCCCAGACGGCCAGCGTCTGGCCGTAATCGGCGTCGTGGAACGGCAAATCCCAATCCGCCGCGACATCGAACAGCCCGAGCCCGCCGATCGTCGAGTTGATCGCGAAGCGCTGGAATGTCACCCAGCCGCGGGCGAAATTCCCCTGGAGAAGGTCGTTCACCTCGATCACCGGATCTTGGAGATTCGCCAGCAGATCGTGCAGGCGGTGCTGCACCACGTCCGGGACATAGTCGCGATAAGCCTGCGCCACCGGCTTCAGCGCATTGCGGTCGAGGAATTCGTCCGCCGCGAAGATCTGGCGGTTCGTCGGCTCGAGCGGATCGTTGCGCGCCGCGAAGTCGGCGCGCGCCTCCGGGTCGCTGGGCGGCGTCGCACAACCAGCGAGAAGCGGAAAGAGCAGCATGAGAACAAGCGCGAAGCCGGCACGCCACGACGACGGCTCAATCCGATAACCATTTGTCACGACATTCCCCCGAACCGAAGCCGGATGGAACAGACCCGGCGGCCACCCCCGCAGCCGACGCCACCTTGCCTCACCTACTGTGCGATAACAAGGGAATGACGCGCTGCGCACGGGACATTCGGCTAATTTTCTGCCATTCTCGTGACCTAACTCTTAACCAGCACGACGGAATCAAGACGATGCAAAAGAACGCCCGCGCCAAAAGCCAGCGCATGCGCGCCAACAAGCGCAAGGCGAAGCGCAAGGCCTGGCACAAGCGGCAACGCAAGCGCGCCAATGGCTGACCGGGCGCGGCCATGAGGCCCCGCTTCATCGGTACGGTGCTCGCCATCGCTCTCGCGCTGGCGGGCGCCGGCACGACGCAGGCCGAGACCATCAAACTCGGCCTGCTCAAGACCGCCGGCAATGGCGGCATCTTCGTCGCGCAGGATCGCGGCTATTTCGCCGCCGAGAATCTGACCGTCGATCTCGTCTTCTTCGATGGCGCCTTGCCGATCGCGGTCGCCACGGTCAGCGGCGATATCGACCTTGGCTCGACCGCGCTCACCGGCGGGCTCTACAACATGGCATCGCAAGGCGCGATGCGCGTCATCGCGGCGCAAAGCGCCGATGTCCCGACCTTCCAGAACAACACGGTGATCGTCTCGAACCACGCCTGGGATGCCGGCCTCAAATCCTATAAGGACCTCGGCGGACATCCGATCGGGATCACGACGATCGGCGGATCGCCGCAATACTGCATCGTTCTGCTCTCCGAGAAATACGGGTTCGATCTGAGCAGTGTGCATTTCCTGCCGCTGCAATCGGTGACCAACATCGTCAGCGCGATCAAGGGCAACCAGGCCGATGCCGGCGTCGGTCCGGCGGCCGCGGTGCTGCCGATCGTGCAGAGCGGCGATGCGAAGCTTCTCGGCTTCGTCGGTGATGAAGCGACCTATCAGCTCGGCGCCATCTTCATCTCGACCAAGACGGCGGATAATCGCGGCGACATGCTGAAGCGCTTCCTCACAGCGTATCGCCACGGCGCGAAGGATTACCACGACGCCGTGACCGGCCCCGGCGAGAAGCGCCAGGACGGGCCCGGCACCGATGCGATGCTGAAGATCCTGTCGAAATATATCGGCCAGACGCCGGCACAACTGAAGCCCGGCATCTCCTATGTCGATGCCGAGGCGCGGCTCGATCAGCATGACGTGCAGCACCAGATCGATTGGTACAAATCGCAGGGCCAGGTGAAGGGCAACCTCACCGCCGCGCAGCTGATCGACAAGCGTTACGCGACGATCCTGCCCGGAAGGGAGTGAGCGACGGCAAACTCGCCGGTTTACAATCTATTCGCCCGGGCGATGCGCGCGGGCCAGCAGATCGTCTGTGTTTATGAAGGACATCCGCGCGAGCTTTGCCCGATCATCCTCGGGCATTCGCTGAAAGGCGATGAGAAAGCGCTGACCTATCAATTCGCCGGCAGCAGCAATTCCGGCCTGCCGCTGGGCGGCGAGTGGCGCTGCCTCTGGTTGTCGAAAGTCAGCGATGTCGCGCTCCGCGATGGGCCTTGGCACAGCGGCTCGAGTCACAAAAAGCCGCACACCTGTGTTGATATCGTCGATCTCGACGTCAATCCCGATAGCCCTTACGAGCCTAAACGGCCGATGACACGCAAACCCACGCAGAGAAAGTCGCCGGCAGGAAATAGATCAGCCGCGCGCCGCAAGCGATGACCGCCATCTATATCGACGCGGATGCCTGTCCCGTCCGCGACGAAGTCTATCGCGTCGCCGAGCGGCTGAGCCTCGACGTCTTCGTCGTCTCGAACGGCTCGCGGCCGATCCGGCCGTCGCGCGATCCAAAGGTGCACATGGTGGTTGTCGGCGAAGGCGCCGACGCGGCCGATCACTGGATCGCCGAGCATATCGGGCCGGGCGATATTTGCGTCACCGGCGATATCCCGCTCGCCTCGCGTTGCCTCGCCAAGGAGGCGCTCGCCCTGGCGCCGAACGGCAAGATCTGGACCAATGACAATATCGGCAATGCGCTGGCCGGGCGCGAGGTCTCGCGCCATTTGCGCGAGCTCGGTGTGACCAGCGGCGGCGCGGCGCCCTTCTCGAGGGCCGACCGGTCGCATTTTCTGCAAGCGCTCGACAAGCTCGTTCAGTCAGCGCGCCGGCACGCGGGCTAGGGTCTCGGTAACGCTCGCGCAACCGCGGGCTGGCATCATCGCCCGGCCGGAGGGATGATCCGGCAAGCACAAGGCCATCCCGGGGGATTCGATGGATTTCCAGACGCCGTTCACGGTCATCGTCAGCGTTTTCGTGCTGATTATTGTGATCAGCCTGCTCAAATCGGGCCTTTTCATCGTGCATCAGCAGACCAAAGAGGTGATCGAGCGGCTCGGCAAATTCCACCACCTCGCCAATCCCGGCCTCAATTTCAAATGGCCGATCATCGACAAGCGCGTCTGGAAGGTCGAGCTGCGCGTGCAGCAGCTGAATGTCATGGTCGAGACGAAGACCAAGGACAATGTCTTCGTCAAAGTGCCGGTCGCGGTGCAGTATCGGGCGATCCCCGACCGCGCCGGCGACACCTATTACCAGCTGAGCGACGACCAGAAGCAGCTCACCTCCTATGTGCTCGACGTGGTGCGCGCCAGGGTGCCGACGCTCAACCTCGACGAAGTGTTCGAGAAGAAGGACGATATCGCCGCCGCGGTGAAAGAGCATCTCGACGACACGATGAAGAATTTCGGCTGGGAGGTGATGGGCGCGCTCGTCACCGATGTCGATCCCGCCGAGAATGTCAAAGCGGCGATGAACGAGATCCAGGCGCAAAGCCGGCTGCAAGTCGCGGCGCAGGCCAAGGGCGAGGCCAACAAGGTCCTCACCGTGAAGAACGCCGAGGCCGAAGCGGAATCGAAACGCCTGCAAGGCGAAGGCATCGCCAATCAGCGCAAGGCGATCGTCGAAGGCTTGCGCGAATCCGTGAAGCAGTTCCAGGAAGCGACCGGCGTCAATGCCGGCGACGTGCTGCGCCTCGTGCTGATGACGCAGTATTTCGACACGATGAAGGAAATCGGCGTGTCCTCGGGCGCGAAGGTGATCCTAATGCCGCATACACCCGCGGGCATGAGCGACATCGCCGAGCAACTCACCAAATCGGTTATCACAGGGGAAGAAGCGAGCGGGTGAAAGGCGCGCCGCAACGCTAGCGGCCTGGACTTTCGCTAGGACCGGCGCCGCGACCAGGAGGAGGATTGGCGCTGGATCGTGCCGGTTGCCACCTGAGCCCGGTGGCGCTCGATCCAGGCTTCAGCCGCCGCTTGCGTGTCGAGGCCGGTTATTTTTGTCGGATGACTGCCGGGAATGCTTACCTCGACGGCGAATTTGCCGTCCTCCAGCGGAATCACTCGGTAGACGGCCTCGGCATGGGGATGGACAAGGGGCATTTGCCTATTCGCTACAATTACAACGTGCCGCCAAGGCAGCGTTTGCCGGCGACCGCCTACTTATACAAAGCTCTATGGCCCTATTAAGGCTATTGCGCGGCGGTTATGGACGTCGCCAAAACATTACGCAAGGGAACCGCAAAAAGACGCGACGAAACGCGGGTTTGCGGCGATAGAGTGATGACATGATCCAGCGGCCTTTTGTCCTCGTGGTCATGGGCGTATCGGGCTCCGGGAAGACGACCTTGGCCACAGCCTTGGCTCGATCGCTGAACGTGGCGTTCGAAGAAGGCGACACGCTGCATCCGCCGGCGAACGTGGCGAAGATGAAAGCCGGGCAGCCCTTGTCGGATGACGATCGGGCGCCCTGGCTCGCCCGGGTCAAGGAATGGATCGAGACGCATCTCGATCACGGACAATCCGGGATCATCACCTGCTCCGCGCTCAAGCGAGCTTATCGCGACGTGTTGCGGGCGAACCGGGCGAATGTCGTCTTTGTCTATATCGATGGCGACGAGAGTCTGATCCGCCAGCGCCTGAGCGGACGCAAAGGCCACTTCATGCCGCCGAGCCTTTTATCGAGTCAGTTCGCCACGCTGGAGCCGCCGACGGAGAATGAACATCCGATCGTTGTCTCCGCGGCCGATATACCGAGCGAGCAAGTCCGCAAAGCGATCGAGGCCCTCACCCTTCGCCTGCGATAAATTTTTCACTCAACCGCCTTTCTCGACGTCGTGCGTCCCCGCCTTCATCATAATCTTCGGGCGATGTGCCGCATGCCGGAGCCGTGTGGCGGCTGTCATCATTCGTTTGCATGGCACCCGATGATTTCGTGACGCCGCCGCATGGCGTGGCGCTGGCTGAGTTCACGCTGGCGCTCGGCGGCTTCGCGCTCGGCACGGGCGAATTCGCCTCGATGGGGTTGCTCCCCAATGTCGCCGAGTCCGTCGGCACATCGATCCCCGCTACCGGCCATATGATCAGCGCCTATGCGCTCGGCGTTGTCATCGGCGCGCCAGTGCTGGCGGCGGCGCTCGCCCGCGCCGGCCGCCGCAACCTGCTGATCGGGCTGATGACGGTGTTCGCGCTCGCCAATATCGCCAGCGCCTGCGCCTGGTCCTATGGCTCGATCGTGCTGGCGCGTTTCATCGCGGGCTTGCCACACGGCACCTATTTCGGTGTCGCCGCGCTGACCGCAGCATCGCTGGCGCCGCCGGGCAAGCGCGCCCAGGCAGTCGGCCGCATGCTGTTGGGCCTCAGCCTCGCCAATGTCCTCGGCGTGCCCTTCGCCACCTGGGCGGGACAGATCGGCGGCTGGCGCGTCGCGTTTTTGATCGTCGCAGCGCTCGGCGCGGCCACGGCGGTGCTGTCATGGTTTTGCCTAAACCGCATGCCGGCCGCGATCGGCGCCAGCCCGCTGCGCGAGCTCGGCGCTTTCACCCGCGTGCAGGTGTGGCTGACCCTCGGCATCGCGGCGATCGGCTTCGGCGGGCTGTTCGCCGTCTATAGCTACATCACACCGATGCTGATGTTCGTCACCGGCACCAGCGAGAGCACAGTACCGATCATCCTCGCCATCATCGGCGCCGGCATGGTGTGCGGCACCTTCGTCGGCGGCTGGATGGCCGATCGCGGCGTGATGCGCGCCGTCGGCATCCTGTTGATCTTCGATCTCGTGATGCTGGCGCTGATCCCGCTGACGGCGCATAGCCTCGTTGCGGTGTCGATCAACATGTTTCTGATCGGCCTCACCGCCCTCGCCATCGGCCCGGCGCTGCAGACGCGGCTGATGGATGTCGCCGCGGATGCTCAGACGCTCGCCGCCGCGCTCAATCACAGCGCCTTCAACCTGGCGAATGCGCTCGGCGCTTGGGCCGGCGGCGTCGCCATCGATGCCGGTTGGGGCTGGACCTCGACCGGCCCGATTGGGGCAGCACTCGCCGCGAGCGGCTTCGGCGTCTACCTCGTCGCGCTGCGTGCCGACCGCCGCGCCGAGGCTGAGGCGAGGGTATCAGCGAATCGGTGAGAGATCGACGTGTCATCAGGTTCGAAGGCGATCCTGATGAGGCTCGCCATTGAATAGGGCCGCTCAAAGCGCCATATTCAGCCCACGTTGCGGCGAAGCCGCCGTTCTTAGTCGCCCGCAAATCTGACTGCCGGGTCTGTCGTATCTCCCCGAAATCGATTGCGCGA